>NZ_JBALMO010000158.1:0-8295 GCF_036963345.1 Bacillus sp. JJ722 | reverse complement strand
ACAATTGGGGTGCAGTTCACTTAGCGTGGTTTTTTTCCGAAATGCTGGCGGCACCATTTATAGAAATACTACTTCTAAAAACAGTATAAGTGCCCTTTAGTTCAATAACGATTTGAGTATATCAATTAATAAAATAATCTTTATAATATATAAAAGTAAACACAATAGATATTAGTGTATATAAAACTGCTGTATAAAATGCAATATTAGGATTAAACTTATGTTTTTCGTTTTTCATCTTCCAATTGGTTGTTTGTGATTGCATTGCCACATCTGTATACGTTGATGTGACACCCCCTTTTGAGGTAAAAAACCAAATAATTACACTCATGATTAACCCCACACCTAAAGAAAAATCAATAAAGTTAGTATTTGTACTCTTACTAACCATAAAGTTAATCCCCACTAAAACTAATAAAGTTATCAGTCCACTAATTATTCGTTTCATACATTCTATGCCCCCTTATTACGTCTGAACAACTACATATTACCTTATTATTTAGGTGGATATACCTAACATTCTTTTATACGTTTATTTATTAATAGAAGTTTCAAAAAATAACCTGCACCTTTAGCTACATAAAAAACAACTGCGGTTGCAGTTGCTTAATGTATTAAAGCACCTTATAGTTTAATAACATTAACTACTGATTACAACCACACTCATACTCCTTGAATTTATATTCTTTGTATAGTGTAAATTCTTTAAAGTCACTTGTTTCAGATTCATAAACCTTAACCAAGGGAGCAACATCCACTTTTGCGAATTCCCTTATCTGTTTATCCAAATCCTCAGATGAGTCTATATTATATTCGTTCATATCTAAATAAAGATTATTGTGTTCACAAATCTCATACGTCACTGCGAAATAATACTTTTTCATAATTATACTCCAATATTTAAACATTTTATTATAAAAGAGCTTTTCAGTTCAACACCCATTAATTTCCATTACTGTTGAATTATTGATATTACTTTACAATGTACAATGTTCCTTAAAAATGAATTTAAAACGAGGTTTAAAATCTATTTCAATCGTTTGTAAAGAGTTTTCATTTTCAATAGTTAATAACACGCTTGAAAAGTCTTTTTTATCAGCAATAATTTCAAATTTATCGATTCTTTTTAAATCTAAAAACGATAATAACCTACTGGAGCCAGTTTGTTTTACTTGTATCTTTACTTCCTCGTAAGAAGGAGAGAGAGTCACAATAAAGTCTTCCTCTCCATTAGAAAATTGATAGGTTGCTACATTATAAAAAAACGGTAAATCTTCATTAGTAGTGTCTAATAGGATAGGTTCACACTCAAACAATGAAAGAAAATCGTTTTCTGATGGGAATTCATACATTCATTATCAACACCTTTCACTTTATTTTAACACTTTATTGAGCTATCCTGACCCATTTGCTCAATATTTAATGCCGATCAAAAGTAATGTTTGGTTTGGAATATTACATAAATGAAGTTAAACTATAGACAAACGAAAGGAGTCGTTCATATGAAAGATCAAATCGATGAATTAACTTTATTATTGTTGCATTTAACCTCTTTTAAAGAAGATTATGGATTAGGTGAATCTCAAAGAAGTTGGAAGGGATATCCCTTTGAATCTCTAAATGAGTTATCAGGAAAAAATTTCATTCGTGATAGTAAGCGTTCAAAATCTGTTTACCTAACAAATGAAGGTATTGAGGAAGCTAAGAAACTAATAAAAAAATATAATATAAAAGACCATTGAGGAATCTCTCAAAAGAGGATTCCTTAATCAATTATACTCTCTTCTCAAAGACAACTTGAGTTCTTGCACCTGATAGTTTTAGTGTGATTTTTCACAAATTATTAACAGATTTAGTCCGATAATTCTATGTGCATTAAAATTTTGAAGAACGGACCGCAACCCAGCATTCGAAAAATTATTGCTTGGGTTATATTTGTGAATATTTTAGTAGTTATTTTCTTTGTGTTTGGAAGGTTGGGTTGATTAACGTTACACATAAACATACTTAGAGGCTATTTCAAAAGTAATTTTCAATTACTTTGAATCACTTTTGAGGTAAGAAGGTTCGATTTTATAAAATGTTTCGAATCTCGAATATTCACAAATTGGGCAGTAATCTAACCTAGTCTTGTAAGCAAAGTAAATGAAAAACACCTATTAAAGATATCGCAGAAAAGTGGGGAGTATCTTATACTACGATACTCCAGGAAGCTCTTTTTTAGATTTATAAAAATGTTTGATTATTTTCATGCTTATTAATTGAAAGTTATCGTTCTATCGCTGAATTTACGTTTTGTTATTTGGTTATCAATAACTTGAAACTCCCAAGCCTTTGAAGGTTCTCCGATAATTTCATAATGATTATTCGTTAAATATAAACCACAATCGTCTTCTAATGCTATAGCTAGTTCATCACTATTTGATTTTTCCAGAAGCAATCGATGAAACTCATTAGCTCTATCCATTTGATTGTAATGTGGACAAAAGATTTTGTTAATAACATTCCAACCTGGGCTCTCTATGAAGCCTTCCCTCTCATAATTCGAACGAATTCCACTTTTAAACCAGCAAATAGCTCCTGCACTAATACCAGCAATTAATGTTTCATTTTGTAAGGCTTGAAGTAATCTATTGTTTATATTGTATTCTTCCCACTTTCTTATCATATTTATATAGTTCCCTCCTCCGAGATATATTAGGTCAGCAGACTCAATCATCTGTTTTATTTCTGGTTCAACGGGGTTTTTATTTAGACAACGTAGTACCTTAACCTGGCATTCTAACTGCTTTCCAAAAACCTCAGTAAACTCTGTTATGTAATTTTCATCATCATTACTTGCGGTGGGCAAAAATAATACTTTTGGATTCTTCTTTCCACTTAATTCAACAATTCGTTTATTAATATGTAAATTATCTGTATGTTTTACATATCCTCCACCTATTAAAGCTAATTTCATTAATATCCTCCATCTGTTCGAGTATTTTCACTATTGATATTCAATAAAATATATTTTAAATCCTTCTTGAGCTAATCTGCACCGTTAGTAGCAGAAGAAAAATCCGTCTAAAAGACAGCTCTGTTCTTCTGCTATTGCACCTGTTACTTTAAGTGAAACACTTTACATAATACCATTATTATTAAGCTTAGAAGCTAGCCAGATAAGATATCTAGGATTGTCGAAATGAGTCGTTTTATGTATTATGGTATCATAGTAGTTATTTTTCATACTCTGGGGGAAAAACAATGGGGAAGCTATATTCCATTGAATTGGATGAAGAGAAAGGCATTTTCTTTGTAAAAGTAGGCGGCTTTTTTAAAGAGGAAGATGCAAAAATATATTTAAGCGAGTTTCAAACCATCGTAAATACTATTAACCCTTCAAGGTATAAATTAATTATGGATGGACGTGGACAAGAAGAAGTGGCTGGTCATGTGGTGGATGATATTACATTCGTTTTAAAATTATATTCGATGGCTAATTTTAAAAAAATAATAATTATTAATCCTTCCTCTCCTGCTTCAAGAATGCAGGTTGAAAATTGTGTAAGGAAAATTATCTTTGCTGGAATATTTGTGGATTCAATTGAAGAAGCTTACAGCATACAAGATTAATAATATTTTAAAAGTCAACTGTCAACTTTCAACTTTTAACAGGTTCAGTTAAGAGGTGGAAAACTTGTTTTGACAATAGTTTTGACACTCAAAATAACAAGTCATTTTAATCAAAATACACGAGAAAAAGGATGGCATTTTCCATCCTTTTTCTCGTGTATTGAACCTTTATCATTTTTAAAGACCCTTCCTAAACAAACGCACCCTATTATTTAAGTACAATTCTTCACAAACTATTAGCTGGTTTAGTGGCATTAGAAAGTGATTCCTTATAATGAAGAATCCCCTGTTTGTCCAATAAAACATCCAAATAATATCAGCCGTATCTTCAAGATGCACGTCCACATGTAAATAGAGACTTTTCTAATTGTATAGACCACTGTAATAATGTATACTACTTTTGTTATTGACTATATCCATATAGAGGGTGACGATATGAAAAAACCACGTATTGGAATGATAGGGTTAGGAAGTATAGCTCAAAAAGCATATTTACCAATTCTTACTCAAGAAACAGATTGGTCATTTGTAGGTGCTTTTTCACCAAGCAAAGATAAACGAAAAATGATTTGCAATCAGTATCGTATTCAAGATTTTAATAGTTTACAAACTCTCGCTGCGGAATGTGATGCTGTTTTCGTACATAGTTCCACTAGCTCACATTTTGAAGTCGTATCTTCTCTTTTAACTAAAGGAATAGATGTTTATGTCGATAAACCATTAGCTGCAACTGTTGCTGAAGCTGAAAAATTAGTAGAGTTAAGCGAAAAATCAGGAAGAAAGCTTATGGTTGGATTTAATCGACGTTTTGCACCTATGTATGTACAAGCAAAACAACAAGCGCAAAACATTGCATCAGTTCGCATTGAAAAACATAGAACAGATAGCATGGGGCCTTACTCTTATGATTTTAGAATGTTAGATGATTATTTGCATGTAGTTGATACAGTAAGATGGTTAGCAAATGGTGATTTAGATGTGCTACATGGAACAGTAAATATAAGTAGTGAAAATTACCTTGTTTATGCGGGACATGTTTATAAATCCAAGGAAGGTGTACCTTTTTTTACAGACATGCATCGAAAAGCTGGTACTAACCTTGAAAAACTTGAATTATTAACAGATGGAGCAATTATAAGTGTTAAAAACATGAATACTTTAGAAATTGCATCTAATAACAGCATAACTACTTCGTTTTCTCCATCTTGGGATACTACGTTAAAGCAAAGAGGTTTTGAAGATTCTGTACAACATTTTATTGACTGTATTCAAAATGATGAGAAACCACTGATTGATGGACTAGAAGCTCTGAAATCTCAATTATTAGTCACTCAATTAGTAGAAGCAGTAGCTAAATAAATGTTATCTTTTTTATTAAAAGGGAGCTTTATTTGTATTTGATTAATCAACAATATTAATTAACTGAGCCTTTTTTTAAATAAATCAATCTTTTATTTCATGGATTAGATTTTCATTAGTAAATTTATGTAATGTTCTACTTCACCTAATCTACTGTAGATTTGTAATAAAGATTGTTTAAAAAGATATCACTAAACCCTATTTGACGGCAAACACAAAAACTCCATTTTAAAAAAGATTGATAAATGGAGTTAATTCTTTATATTAAGTATGTCATTTTTATAATAAAGTTTGATTATTGCAATGAACCTTATTCCACTTAATAATAAAAATAACAATAATCTTATCAACTTTGGTTAAATATTCATATTATAAATAACCTATTCGTTGAAGAATTGCAAAGCCCTGCATACGCTGACAGCGTAATCGAAGGATGAGTTCAAGAAAGTGCTTAGTATGAAGGTTGCTGGTCTAAATTCGGTAAAGGCGATGACGAGTGCGATCGCATCCTTTACAATTGTGCAAATGGTACATCTAACCCAGGTTGATAGATGGTTACCGAATTCGGTTTACTTTGCTCTCAAGCTAAATAAGGAAATATCTATTAAATTAGTATCGATGAAAAAGAGAAGGGAGCAACCTTCTCTTTTTTGTTATCCTCCCATCAATTTACCTAGGTAAAAGAAGAAACCATATACACCTAAAGATGAACCGCACAAACTAATTATCACAATAGCAAGAATCGTATCAAATGAACTGTTTTTTCTGAAGTTCTTCACAACAAATGCTCCAAACACGATACCTGCTATGAATAATAATGGCCAAAAATATGAAATAACATTAAACGCTAAAGCATCCGATGTCGAACTAATAAAATATACAGCACAAATCAACACAAAAGCTAATGAAGCCACCGCCGTAAAAGTCGAATTCATTTTAGTCGCTTTCATACCCATTCCCCTCCAAAAAAGTTTAGAATATTTTGTTTTTAACCAGTATATCCCTCCTTAAATTAATAGTCAAAAAAATCCAACATGTAGGTTTGGAATAAAGTTTGATATAAATGAAATCACACAACCTTATTTAGCAGTCTACACAAAAACTCCATTTTGAACAAAAATTGATCAAAATAGAGTTAACCTTTTAAATTCCGTATGAACTTTTTATAAAAAAGTTTGATCATTTCAATGAGCCTTATTCCACAAAAGCACCCGATAGTTCAACAAGAGAATGACGAATTAACCTTCCTTTATTAGACTCTTGCACCATTTATTAAATTACTTCCCGTTCAAATAATTTAGTTCCATTTCAATATCACTTTTTATTTCTTCTGAATGACCAAAAGTTCTTTTAGTAATTGGAAACTCCGTTCGGTTTTCTAAATAATATTTTAATTGTAAGAATGTGCTTAGAGGAAAATCGTGTTCAATCCACATATTTTTATATCCAATAATCCCGTATTCTTTAAGGATTCTTTCAACCTCATTGAGCACTTCACCCAAGAATTCGTCGTAAGAACAATTAGTGCTTAGTTCTACTTTTTCAAGGATTTCAGTATCACTGACTTCCTTATGGGACGTGACTCTTAATGACATTTTTCCATCAAACAAGTAGCGAAAGTTCCATTCTATTTGTTCAGGTTCTTCATCCCAAAAAAAGTGGGTACCATTAACTATATAAGCCTCCTCCGTATACAAAGGATTAATTTCTAATAAAGCCTGAAGTAAATCCCCTAAAGCATTGGTAAGGTAACTTGGACTGAAAGAACATTGCTTTGAGTCTATTTCTATATGACAATTAGCCCAACCTGCACCATCCAACTTATATATAAATTTCATCTATTCACCATCCAAATATATTAATCTACAAATTGTATTATAACAAAGTTTTTATGGAACAAAACTGCCCGTTTGTTCCATAAGTAAAAGAGCTGCACTCACAGCTCTTGAATGTACTATTATTGCACCTGCTTATAGAAGAGAATTTTAAAGAGAACATTTATTTTCATTTATTTTTTCTTCCACTTATTCATGGTTAAATTTGATAGTTTCACCTCTATAAAGGAATCTTTTTCAATATCTACATCTATCACTTTATCATGTGGGAACAAATAATATCCGAATGAATCTCCATCCTTATAATTTAAACCAGAAGAACCGGAAGGGTATATTTTAAAAGAATCTCTACGATATGTCGCTGTTGCATTTACGTGATTTCTCGTTGTAAAACCATTTTCGGTAATCGCATGTTCAAGACCTGAAACTAATGTAGCTTCTCTTACACTATAAGTTCCACTTGACCTAAAGTAGACTTGATAATCAGATTTATCACGTGCCAACACTTTCTCTACGTAAATTTTATTCTCCCCATCATTATAAAGTACTTTCCCGACATTACTCCCAAGATCCATCAAATCAATCTTAACAGTATATTCTCCATCTACAGGATACGATTGAAGATGATAATTTTTAACATCATTCCCTATAACAGCAATCCCAGTTATCCAAAGACTCACCCATCCACTAGACACAAGCACAAATGCAATTATTGCTATACCAAATAACAGGACTTTTAAAAAATGTGTTTTTTTCATTATATCCCCCCTAACCACGCTTATATTTTACCATAAAAATCCAAATAGTTTTTTTCAATAACCTGCCCGATAGTGACATAAAGAAAGAAGCTGATTAGATCAGCTTCTCAGATTGAAGACAAACACATTGTTCAATTAAATAATGTGTTTGTTTTTTTATCTATTTCTCTATTTTTAAATTAAAACACAGAAATAGGAAAAAAAAATAGAGTCCTTTTGGTCTCTTAATTTCAGGATTTTTGCTAATTTTTTTATATTTAGACAAGCAAAAGTAAGCCCAATTTTCATGTGCATTTTTTCTTTACCAATCATATTCGTATAGCGAAGACCATGAAATTCTTTAGCTGTTCCAAATAATCGTTCTATTGTTTGCTTTCTAATTCCATAAAGTTGTTTCATTCCAAGGGAATGACGGATATCCTCACATCGTTCCATTTCATCTTCCCATAAATGTCTCATAATTAACTTAGTTTTATTCTTTGATTCTGTACATGAGGTAATGAATGGACAAGACGAACAATCATTGGGATTACTTTTAAATTCTTTATAACCTTCTCTATTAGTTGTTGTATAATTTAAAGTTTTCATATTAGGACAAATGTAACGATCAAAATATTCATCATAAACATAATCATATTTTTTGAAAAATCCTTTTTTAGTCATAGGTCGTTTGTAGGGGAAAACAGGAATTAAATCATCTTCAAATAATTTATGTGCTATTCCAGGCG
>NZ_JBALMO010000157.1:0-12157 GCF_036963345.1 Bacillus sp. JJ722 | reverse complement strand
ACTTTTTCAGTGCCCTCTATTTATGCTGTCTCTTTCTTTAGTTCAAAAGATTTCCTAACCAACTAAGATTCATCATTTAAAATGGTTATTTTGCTAACAGTTTTATATAGATTGCTGTTAATGAAGCTACCGAAAAAGTCAGTAACGAATATCAAACTAGATTAGAACTGGCTATTAGTGATGCCGTTGCAAAAACTAAAAAAGAACTAGAAACAGAAATTGAAAGACCTGAAGTCTCCCAAAATGAACAAACATTCGACGAAACATTCAATCAGACAAACTTAGAATTTGATCCATTTGGTCCTGATTTGGATTGCACTGATTTTTCTTCACAGTCAGCTGCACAATTTGTTTATGAAGCTGCTGGTGGCCCATCACAAGACCCTCATGATCTTGATCGTGATAATGATGGAACAGCATGTGATTCTAATTAACACTCATAATATATAATGTGTTTTGTTCTCACATCGGATAATCCAAATGAATATAATCATGTTAATCAAAAGAGCACTCTTTGTTTATAACTACTGACTATTTAAGAAGATTCTGTACTATCTTCTTAAATAGTCAGCTACAACATTTAAATAAGATTCACTCATTATGCCTTCATTATCTTTATAAGATCAATCAGTTCACGAATTTCATGAGTTGGCTTTAGTTCAGTATCATTTCCCTTTACATGTGGATTGAACCAACAAGTATCAATTCCGTAATTGGTTCCTCCTTGTATATCCGAGGTTAAAGAATCGCCCACAATCAACACTTTTGTTTTATCTTTAATTTGTAATTTAGAAAATGCATAATCAAAGATTCCCTTTTCTGGCTTCTGAAACCCTGCTTCTTCAGAAGTAATAAGATACTCAAAAGAATTGCACAAAGGAGAGTTTGCGATTTTTGACTTCTGGACATCCAAGAATCCGTTTGTTATTAACGCAAGCCGACAATCAGCAAGGCTGTTACATAATTCTACAGCTCCATGTACAAGATGAGATTCCTTGCCTAAATAACCAAGATAGCTACTATTGAAAAGATCTGGATTGATTTGAATATCATGTGTAAGAAACAATCTTCTAAATCTCTCTACTCCCAATTCTGGTAATGTAATGAGCCCTTGCTCCAAGTTTGCCCATAATACCTTACTAATTTCTTTATAGCTCGTTTCATAATCTGCCAATCCCGTAGGCAAACCGAACTCTACAAATACATTATGTAGCGCATTTTTTTCTGACATTCCAAAATCCAACAGTGTATCATCAACATCAAACAGTATAATTTCATATTTCACGATTCATTATCCCCCAAAATCATTGTCACCCCTAATACTAACATCTAACTTAACTTGTTCATACTAAAGTGAAACTTTAATCGGTGAGGGTTTTCGTCTATCTCCCACCGATTATTAGTTGAACCAATCAGGTTTTTACTGGTGCTTCATCTCACACCTAAAAGTCTTCGCTTTAACTTTCGGTTTGAACTGGGAGTCTTAACGCCAGTTAGAACGTGTTAAAAGAAACATACGATTCTACCTACAATCTCCTCTTGAATCCCATAAATTATATTGATATATTAAATATTCATCTATAAGTTTTTAGATAGTAAATTTCATGAGGTGACATAATGAATTATCTTTGGGGTTTGTTGGGTATTGTATGTATTTTAGGTATTGCATTTCTTTTATCTACCGACAAACGAAAAATTAATGTCCGCACTGTTGTTGTGGCATTAGCAATTCAAATTTCCTTTGCTTTTATTGTTTTGAAATGGCCATTAGGTCGAGCTGTTCTACAAAAAGTAACTGATGGAGTGAACTCAATTATCGGCTACGCCAATGAAGGTATTAACTTCTTGGTTGGAGGACTTTACACTCCAGAATCAGGCATTACACATGTTTTCATATTTAATGTTTTAGGCATTATCATTTTCTTCTCTGCTTTAATCTCTGTTTTGTATTATTTAGGGATTATGCAACTTTTTATCAAATATGTTGGTGGAGCACTGACCAAACTGCTAGGTACTAAAAAAGCTGAATCTTTTTCAGCGGCTGCAAACATATTTGTGGGCTATACTGAAGCTCCTTTAGTTGTTAAACCCTTCATTGAAAAAATGACTAAATCTGAATTGTTCTCCGTTATGGTATGCGGTTTAGCATCTGTATCTGGTAGTGTATTAGTGGGATATTCTTTGCTGGGCGTTCCTTTGGAATATTTACTCGCGGCGAGTATTATGTCTGCACCAGCTGGATTATTACTTTCGAAAATTATGATTCCTGAAACGGAAATAAGTCAAGAAGATGTTGAAGGATTCAAAATAGCAAAAGACGAAGATTCAACAAATGTAATTGATGCTGCTGCAAATGGAGCATCAACAGGATTACAACTCGCTCTTAACGTTGGAGCTATGCTACTTGCTTTCATCGCCTTAATCGCATTGCTTAATGGTATTTTAGGATTTATTGGTGGGTGGTTTGGATTTGATCAACTATCTATCGAATTAATTTTGAGTTACATTTTTGCACCATTAGCATTTGTAATTGGTGTACCTTGGGACGAAGCCTTGATGGCAGGTAACTTTATCGGTCAAAAGCTAGTCATTAATGAATTTGTGGCATACAGTAATTTCGCTCCACACATCAGTACTTTATCTGAAAAGTCAGTTGTGGTTATAAGCTTTGCACTATGTGGTTTCGCCAACATTTCTTCCTTGGGAATCCTACTTGGAGGACTTGGTAAGCTAGCACCTAGTCGCAGATCAGATATTGCACGTTTAGGTATAAAAGCAATTTTTGCAGGTGCATTGGCATCTTGTTTAAGCGCTGCTATTGCAGGCATGATTATCGGTTAATTATGTAATTTAGATGAACTGAGCATATTTATATTAATATAAAAAAAAGCCAACGAGCTGAATTGTCCTCACCTATTAGGCATAACTAACAAGTGAGGTGTAAATCAAATGCCGTTGGCTTTTTTCAGTTATGAAACTAATGCCTTGTCCATTCTATTCATTTTTCTCATCATTCTCAAAGAAAGTTAAACGATTTCCAAAAGGATCAATTAACAACATTTCATATCCATTCTAAGGAGAATTATTGATTTGGATAGGTCTCTTTCCAAAACGTTACAGATTGTTTAATAATCGCTTTTAAAACTTCAACATCAATATCTGCCACTTTATTTATATACACACACGCTTTTCCCGAAGTATGTTTGCCAAAGTCCTTTAATAATTCCTCTCGTTTCGGATCGCCCGTTGCGAAATATAAACTGATTTTAGCTTTTCGAGGTGAAAAACCTACTAACGGTGCATCTCCTTCGTGACCTGATTCATATTTATAATGATATGAACCAAAACCAATAATACTAGGTCCCCACATCTTCGCATTATAACCCGTCGCTTCCGTAAAAATATCTAATAATTTATATGCATCTTCACGTTTTTTAAGGCTTTCAACATTCTCAATAAACTCAATGACACTACTGTCATTTTCTTTCGTTTTTAATTCGTACATAGTTTGAATCTCTCCTTTTTTGATTTTTAGGGTTTATTTATCTGCGCTATAGTTTATGTTTTCTACTTCCATTAATCTACCCATCCACAACTTGATCAAATATCATCTTTTACTATTAAGCTCATTAATTAACCAATCGCTTATTAGCCCCTGTACTACTTCACGTTTTTCTATATGAAGCATATGACCAGCTTGATTCAACACAACATACGAAGAATTAGGGAATTTTTCAAGTAAATTTAAATGATCCTTATACCCACAGATTGCATCTTGTTTCCCCAATATAAATAATGCAGATTGTGGAAGGAAACGTACATCCGAAAACGGTTCAATTGAGAGTAGGTATCTTTTCTCTTTCCAATCAGACATTAGAAATTTTTTGTTCGCTAATAAACGTCCAGGTTGTATTTCTTCTAAAAAAAGTGTTAGACAATCGCTAGTTTGATGGTTCATCAGTGTTTCAAATGCGATTCTTGTATCAGAATCTAGTCTATTAATTACACAATCATCTTTTGAAAAAATCACTTTATCAGGAAGTTTTCTTTCTTTTACATGAAGTGCTGGTGCCAACAAACAAATACTTTTTACTTGTTCTCGTCTACTATGCAAAACACCTTGTGCTAAATAACCTCCAAATGAAAATCCAATTAAAGAAAATATTTGATTAGGAATAATACTGTCTATAAAATCCAAGATGTTCAAAAGCATGTCTTCCGTAGAATTGACATTATCATTAATCTCACTATGCCCGTGAGCTGGTAGATCAATGTATATTCTCTGAAATCCTTGAACGTCATTAAAAATAGGCTCTAACCATGATTTCATTGATCTATAATCCGTTCCTAATAAATGCATTATTACTATTGGAAAACCATTTCCTATAATCTCATAATTAATACTCCCCTTGCTAACTTCACACCTCGCCATTTTTCATTCCCCTTTTTGTTCGCTTATATTATTTTTCATATCCACTTTCTAAAACTCAAACAAACACACTTCCTTATTTTAACATCTATTGAAATTGTATTATTGCTTATTGTAAACTTTTCCCCACTATTAGAAAAAGAATAAGGAGCTGTAATCACAGCTCCTTATTCTACGGTTTCATTCCATAATATTTCTGAATTTACATCGGAAATAATCGTTTGCTTTCATTTATATAGATTTCCTCGTAATTTACGATACTCTCCTCTTCATCAAGAATGATCAGTATCTGTAATTCAAGAACAATCCCTTCCACCATGAATAATTAACGACTAATTTCCGCTTCAGCCACGTTTTTGACACGCTCTAAAAATTCTACTACTACCTTTTCAGTAGCAAATAATAAAAATAATTTCACAAACCACTTTAATGGACGGTTTGTTACTGTATAAGTAAATGAAGTTTCACTTTCATTTATTTTTTGTAATTCATAAAAAGCTGTAATTTCAAACATATTAGCAAGTGTAAAACCTACTTTCAGCTTTTTATTATCAGCTGTATTCGCATATTCCAAGGTTTTAACGTCATACTCTTCAATGCGTTTTCCTTCTTTATATTTTTGACGATATACGCTTCCAACTACTTCTTCCGTTATTTTCACAGGTTTGTTTTCAACTACTTGAGGCATTATTTTTTGCATATCTTCTAAAGAACCGTTAAGAAATTTCCAAACATGTTCAATTGGAGCGTTTATTATAATATCTTTCGTCCAAGTTTTCATTGAAAACACCTCTCTTTCCATAAATAAAATTATATTACTTTTCTCTCATTAAGTTAGTATATACTTCATAAACCCATATTAAGCTATGATCTTATTCATAAGAATCATTCATAAATACCACTTCCTGATATTAAATGGAATTAATAAGCTATATCAGATTAGTTTTTTAACCCCATTGCATTTATTGGTCCTTTGACTGTCATATTAAATAAAATTAATGCTATATCGTGTGGAGACTGTTTCATACCAGTATTTAACCAGTGCTGTATTACCCCCAAATGTGCTGAAGTTGTATACGCAATAAAAACGTCAACAGGTATAAGTAAATTTTCTTCTTTAAACTTACTAATAGCATTATCGAGCATATTTCTCTCCATAATTTCCTTTATTTTAACTTGAAACGAAAGATCTCCCTTTGAACCTAAAATAACCTTCATAAATTGAGAGTTTTCTTGGAAACATTCAATTAATTTAACTATAAATGGAAACGGTTCACTTCCAGAATAAAATATCTGCAACTCTTTAGGGGTTAGACTCTTGACGTACATAACTATTTCTTCTATTTTCTGTAGGATTTCTTCCTCGCTTTTCTCCAACAAATCGTATTTATCACGATAGTGCAAATAGAATGTACTACGATTAATGTCAGCTCTTTCCGTTAAATCTCGCACAGTAACAGCATCAAAACCTTTTTCATCCATTAACTCGGTAAGAGCCTCTCTAATTACTTTTCTCGTTTTATTTATTCTTCTATCAATTTTTCCCTCACACATAAAAGTCCCTCCGAAAAAAATTGTTTATTAAACTACATTGCAAAGTCTTCTGTTGTTTATTAATCATCTATCCCTTTATTGATGGTGGTGTATCTTTGATTATTAAATATAATATACACTATGAAGGTTAATCAACACAATGTTGATTATTTTAGATTACTAAGGTTTTCAAAAAATAAGGAGGGAATAAAAATGAGTTTACTAAAAAATAAAATGTTGATTTCAATTCCAATTATCACTTTAATCATCATCTTTATTTTTTCGCTTGCACAAATACCATCAGCTAAACAAGCACCCAAAAACTTACCTATAGCAATTGTCAATGAAGACACTGGAATGGACATTCCTAATATAGGTACTGTAAATTTAGGAAACAAAATAGTGGATATGATTAGTAAAAAAGCAAAAGAAACAAATGCTGAAAATGAGCCCGCTATTAAATGGATTTCTGTCTCTAATTATCAAAAAGCAAAACAAGGGATGGATAATCAAGAATATTATGGTGCCCTTGTTATTCCAAAAGACTTTAGCCTGAAGCAAGCTTCACTACAAACACCAACACCTTCACCGTCTGAAATAAACATTTATGTGAATCAAGGCATGAATGCGATTGCTTCAAATACAGTCACACACATATTAAACGAAATTGTTGACAACATTAACAAAAATGCAATTACTCATCTATTAGAAGAATTTAAAAAGCAAAATAGATCAATAACTGCAGAACAAGCATCTATCTTGGCTTCTCCAATAACAAAAAATGTAAATTATGTAAATCAAACTGGTACACAAGGAAACACTCCTATTGCTTTATTTCAACCTCTCTGGATGGCGAGCATAGTTGGTGCGGCACTTATTTGGGTATCACTAAGAAGCTTAGGACAAACAACTAAAACGAAAAAGATGACTATTATATCCATACATGTTCTAATAGGAGCTATTTGTGCCCTCGTTATAGGTTTTGGGCTAACTGGGTTAGCGGACGGAATGCTTGGATTTGCTATTCCATCTTTTATGGATACAGCACTTTTTCTAACGATTACTAGTTTTAGTTTTATATTAATGATTGTAGCTGTTCTTATGTGGCTAGGAGTGGCTGGATTACCTATTTTCGTTCTTTTATTATTCTTTGGTGCACCATTATTAGCAATGGCACCAGAATTTATGCCTTCTTTTTATCAAGATTGGGTTATCACGTGGTTACCAATGCGTTTTATGATTGATGGACTTCGAGAGTTATTTTTCTTTGGTAAAGAACTAAGTTGGAATGATCCTACATCTCTTTTAATCTGGATTGGAATAGGAAGCCTTCTTTTATTATTCCTATCTACTTTTAAACCAGATGCCAAACAGAAAAAGAACGTAACAACTAATTTATAGAATAATATGCGCAATCCTCTCAACAAAAGAGGTTTTTGCTTAATTGTTTTATTGTTTATTTAAAGCATATTTAATTACGGAATACATTTTCATGAAGTGGAGTAATTAGTTTCATAAAAAAACAATATAAATAGTGTCCAAAAAGCGAATGAAGTAGCTACGTATTTCATTCGCTTTTTTAAAATTTGAGATTTTTTTAATGAAAGTCTGCTTCTTCTGTTAATGAACTCGTTTGCGTAACAAGAAACACTCACAACTCCTGATCACTCATTGATTATTAACTCTTGTATCTGTTGGTAAAAAACATTTGTTTAATTTTTAAAGGATAATCCACTTTCTTTTAATGAAGCTATAAGTTTAGGTAGAGATGCTGGTCCAATACCGTGAAATTTCAAAATCTCTTTTTCACTAAACTTTGATAGTTGTTGCAAAGTAGTTATTCCATTATGTTCCAAAGCTCTTCTTGCTGGTGCCGAAAGATGCGAAAGAAATCCACTATCAGGCTTACTTTCTTGCTCACACTTCGGACAGCTTTGACAGTCACTACTCTTATAATATTTGTGTCCTTTGCTGCATATCCTTAAGTTTTTTTTCGAAGTTGCCATTCTAAAATATCCCCTTTTTAAAGATACATACTAATTATTACTTATTATACTAGTCTTTTCTAAATAAAATTAAACAAGTAAACTCAAAGGAATTTTAAACTATCATTAATAATTCTTTAAGTCCTTTTTTAAATAGTAATGCTTATAGTCTCTTCCTACATTATCTATACTCCCGAATACTCGATAACCATTTTTTTTATAAAACTCTAATGCCTGAAAACTCAAAGTATCTACCTTTATGAAATCACATTTTTTCTCTAAAGCTATCTTCTCTAGCTCTAATAATAATGTCGTTCCATATCCCGATTTTCGTAGATCCTCATCTATTATAAAAGTATAGAGTTCTAACCAATTCCAACATACTTCAGAAAGTATTCCGCCACGAACAATGCCGTTTTCGTCCTTAAGGAATAAATTGATTTCTTCATATCTACCACCTAAATCTACTGGGAAATGCTTTAGATTAAACTTATAAATTTCATCATTAATATATTTTTTATCCTTATTATTTATTTCTTGAGTAATATGTAAATTCATTATTCATTTCTCCTTTTGTTCAATATTTCTATAGCCTTAGTGAAGTGACTATTTTTACTTTTCCAGTCTTCTTTGTTAAATGTATAATAATCATGCGTTTGATCTTCAATTTCAATAATGCTGGTCTATTTCCTCTCGCCATTTGTAAGAGTTGATTAAATTATATCTGGCTTATATTACTTGAAAAACCTCATACTTATTTCATAAACGAAAATAAGCCAATACGGTATAAAACCACATTGGCTTATTTCAAAAGTTTATTCTATTTCATTTAGTACCATTCTTTGGTCGCCTAAGAACTAAAAAGGTTTATTCAAATATTTTGCTCCATTTGTGAAATATGAAAAAGTCGATTCTCCCTATTGAAGAATCTCACCCGTTTGCTCAATAAAGGGCAGCAAACAAAAAGAATCAATTTCGAAAAAAGATTAAACAAAATTGATTCTACAATATCGGATGGAAATGAAATATTAGAAATTTGACATTAAGTTGGGTTCTCTTGAACTACATTTGCGGGGCTTCCATACCAAACTTTGCCCATTCCTCTTTTGAAGGACCATAAATTCCCGGAACTGTTAATCCTGCCTGTCTCATAAGAATCGTCATTTGTCCTCGGTGGTGGCTTTGATGTTGAAGCAAAAACATTAATAGTGAACCAATTGGTATTTGTTGACCCATAAATTCGATACAATCTTGTAGTGTATCTTCAGCCCATTGTTCTTTTAATGCAAGTATAAATGCATTGCTAGCTTGATGATAACTGTCTTTTATAAACTGAGCCGAAGTAGGAACGGGATAATCTTCGGCAGGGGCTTCAAATGATAAATTTGTATTTGAAATAATAATTCGAATAGCAGCAACGGTATGCCAAGCAATACGTCCTAAATTCCAATTTTGTGAAGTCGTTTCCTGTTTAAGTGATTCATCAGTTAAATGACTCAGTAGTTTCTGTGTAGCAGCAGCTTCGAACTCCCAAGATTTTAAAAAATGCTCTAAGGTTTGAAACATAAGAATCCCCCTAAAAATGTTTTTTAATAACGTTACAAGATAGATTTGAATTCTATTTAACAGCATAATGGAAATATTCTATAAAATTCACTCTAAATCCTTCTTGGGCTAACCTACCGTTAGCTCCATAACAAAAAGGAGCCAATCATAGCTCCTATTGTTGAAGTAAAGCACCTGTTTGTTTAAGTATGATTTTTCACAAACTAATATCCTTTAAGGTGAATTAATTATTATCAAAATCCAAATTTAAAAGTTAAAGAAAAGGAATAAGAAGAAAGCAAGGCGTGTTGGCTCTACTGCTTTTTGTCGATTATATTATATCAATTTGTTATTATACTTGTATTCAGAAATCCAATCCAATAGACCTGATTGGAGTGTGAATTTTTTGACCTGATTATACTCTTCATATGCAATAAATTCACCATGGGCAGCTCTATTGCGTATTTCATTAAAGCCCGAGAGTGTATTTAACCATTCTTCTTTTTTTTCATTGCTATTTTTCATTACATCTTCTCTAGTAAAATATTTAATTATATTTTTCCACATTAAGTTTTTTGGATTGGCCTTTGTCTCTTTAAACAGGATAATGCTCTTAAGTTCCTTCTCCAATACAGTTAAAAAACTTAATGCCATCCCGGTGAAAGATATTAGTTGATTTGACTTTGACATCATTTTTTCTTGAGCAAGTGCGGTTGCTAAAGTATTAAGAGAGTCACTATGAATATGGGAATATTTCTGTTTAAGTAATTCATACTCATTTTCGAGATGATCTAACGACTTAACATCTATGTTCACAGTAAGATGAAGAGCGAACTTTATATGTTTTTCATGTGAAAGGATACTCCAAGAAACCATTTTATTCCCGCTATCACTTATGATATTCACCGTTTGAGGTAAAGGGGAGGCAGGACAGCCAGTCTCTAACAGGTTTATTAAAAATTCCAATTGAATCTTCATCATGCCATAGTCTGCACTATGAAAATCATGTTGTTTAAGTTTATATTCTAATACAATCCCAACGGCTACTTGTCTAATAATTAATCGTTCTGCATGATTAAAAATATGTTTTTTGTAATTCTTTTTGGAAAGGAATTTCTGTATACTTTTCCTTATTTCTGGTGAATCTACAATTCCGTCGTTTTTGTATGCAACAATATGTTTATAGAAGAATGAGACAGGTTCTTCGTTCGTAATACTAGACATACTCCTTGCAGCACTTTCAATTAATTCATCATTAGGATTTTCCTTTTGTACTTCATTCAACAAAAAACACGTATGAGATAGCACGAATTCCCGTGGCCCTTTTTGGAAGTTATAAGGAGAGAGAAGGTTACATTCTTTTAATATCTTTGATTGTCTTGTCCAAAAATTACGATGATCTAGTTCAGTCCAGGTCAATTTAAACACTCCAGTATATTAATAAAGTTGAAAGTAGTATTATTATGGTGAATACTACTAGAGTTTTTTTAATATATCATATTATAGTAATTTAGATAGTTGAAAGTTGTGTAACAAGTAAAGCACTAGCTTAATAACTATGTTTTCTTTTTTGATAGTAATTACCGATAAAATAGCTACAAATTATCCCGATAATAAAAGGAATTACTTAGCCTCCATTTTTTCTCCGGATTTTCCGTTTTTTAAATCAAAGTAGGATTTAACAATTCCTTTACCAATTCTATGATTTATAGGATGTGAATCTGTCTTAGTATTTGGTACCACTACTGCAAATGCCATTTCGGGATTATCATGAGGGGCATATCCTACTAGAGTTAAATTATATGTTGGTTTTTCTTTATATAAATATTTTTTTACTGGATCGTAATAAAATGATTGTGCTGTTCCTGTTTTACCAGCCAGTTTATACTTATTGTAAGGAGGCTTATTAAAGTGTGAATATGCTGACCCTCCTGGTTCTTGGTAAACCATTCGAAATCCTTCCTGTACACGATCAATATGACTTTTCTTCATATCTACTTTATTCAGCACTTTAGTCCCTACAGATTTATATACATCCATTTCGTCTGGATTAGTAGATGAGATCATAATTTCTTTCACTAAATGAGGCTGCACTCTATAACCTCCATTAGCTATAGTCGAAATGTATTGCGCAAGCTGAATGGGTGTATAAGTGTCAAACTGCCCAATTGTAAAATCTAAGAGATAACCTGGATCATATTTCTTCCCAGGAAGCCCCGTTGATTCATTTGGCAAATCTATTCCTGTTCTAACCCCTAACCCAAATTGATTAAAGTAATAGCGAAAAGTTTGAAAGGCTTCAGGCTTTATTGGTAATTTAATGTTTTTATAATAGGTTTCTCCAAGCATAGCCATAGCTATTTTAAACATATAAACATTAGATGACCGTTGAAGCGCCGTTTGATCATTAACCCACCCCATATTATAAACGGATTTTTTTTCCTTTGTTCCTTTAATATAGATTGGTTCATCTAAAAACTGTTGGTTTGGTTTAATAACACCCGTCTCTAATCCTGTTAAAACAGTTGCGCCTTTTACTGCAGAACCCATTTCAAAAGATGAATTAATCGTTCCAAGTGCGTCATCAACAACGGTTGTTTTTTCATTCACTTTATCGAATTTCTTACCGGCCATTGATAGAACTTCTCCTGTTTGTGGATTCATA
>NZ_JBALMO010000156.1:24289-34271 GCF_036963345.1 Bacillus sp. JJ722 | reverse complement strand
GAATCGCTTATCAGCTCTTCGTATTTCCTTTATCTCAGTCGGTGGGCTCCAGTCCATACGGAGCAAAACGGGCACTTCCGCTTTTCTTAATCATCGCTACTTAGTATACCGATGAAACGCAATAAGTTAATAAACAAGTTAACAAAATCTAAATATAGATTTAAAGCAAGTAATGGTACCATTTCTTCTGAAATTCCGTGATGTTTCATTTGGTTGAAATCATACAGGACGTAAAGTGAGAATAGGATTGAACCAATACCTGATACGATTAACATATTAGTTGAAGATAGCGGCATAAAGATACTTAAAATACCTACTACGACCATTCCTATAAGAACAACCATTAAGAATGAACCTAAGAAGGAAAGATCTTTCTTTATTACACTCCCAATTATACCGAAGACAGTAAAGATTCCAAAAGTTGCAGCGAATGCCATTAATACAGCTTCTGCTCCAGCAGTAGAAGCGTAATGAGCAACAATTGGGAATAGTGTTATACCTGAAATAAAGCTAAATAAGTACACGAATGTATAACCGACGGCTTTTCTTCTTCTGAACCAAAATGCTGCAATAATCATAATTAATTCGGCAATTACTAGTGGAAGCATTAAGCTAGGTGGAACAAATTGTCCAGTATACAGACCAATAGTTGCAATTAAGAGACTAATAATAAATGTTACTAGAACCTTTTGAAACATTGATCTTGTACTAGTAGTGTGATAAACAGTTTCTTGCATAATGTAAACTCCTTTATTTTTCTTGGGCATTGATTATCAATTAGAGCGGTGTTTCCCTTCTATGTCCAGCTTCACTTCTAGAAGACTTACGGTCTTCTTCCCTACGATAAGTCAACTAAGAAATGCTGAAACGGCTGACTGATGTTAGATGCATCAACTACTGTTTCTTCATAGTTCCTAAATCGGTAGTTAAAAGTATATACGAATTAAAACGGACTATGTTTCTGCTTTTCTTTATTTTATTATAAATTATGAATTTTTTTTGTACAGAGTAGCTCTTACTATTCTTTACAAAAACAATATGTTTTAATGGTACTTGACTAAATATATAATATTTTTCTAACAAGAATAAGCTATTAAAGTATAGAAGGGGAGGAAGAAAACATGAAGTTATTCATTTCATTAGGTGCCATTTTTGGCTTTTTAGCAGTTGCGTTAGGTGCATTTGGTGCTCATATGCTAGAAGGTAAAATTCCAGCAAAATATATAATTACTTGGGAAAAAGCTGTAACTTACCAAATGTTTCATGCTACTGGTCTACTTATTGTAGGTTTATTAGCAGGTAAGTTGGGACTAAAGCCAATGATAAGTTGGTCAGGTTGGTTAATGTTTATTGGGATAATTCTATTCTCAGGTAGCTTATATGTACTAAGCGTTACACAAGTTAAAGTATTAGGAGCGATTACACCAATCGGTGGTGTTTCATTCCTAGCAGCATGGGTATTATTGGTGCTTGCTGTTAATAAATATATGTAGAAAAATGAGTAAAACCCTTGCTAACGTGGCGAGGGTTTTACTAGTTGTATGGACTAAACAAGTCCTTTTCAGTTTATCTTCATCTTGGTGAGTAGGTAGCCATTTGTGGAGCGGCGGCACTAAAAGGGCTTTCATATTCGATTTCTTCCTCAAATGTAATGTAGTCTAAATAAACCATAAGCAGAACATAACGTATTCCTGTTTGCGGATCACTTAGAATAATATGATCTCGTCCAGCGGCTTCAATAATTCCTTTGAAAATCTTTGAATTCCATTCTTTACTATTCTCGAAAGTCATATAAACAGTTGCCATTTTACCTTTGTTTAATCGCAGTATATTCTCTACATAAGATTGTTCTAAAGGAAGCATACCAGGTGTTTGCAAACTTGTTTTCGGTACAGTTTGTGATGTGGGTATTAGGAATCCACCGGATGCTTCGAGTGGTCCACCTGCATAGCCCTGAGTTGGTTGCCCCTGCGGAGGTTGACCTTGCACTGGTTGCCCCTGCATTGGTTGCCCCTGCATTGGTTGTTGATACATCGGTTGCCTACCACTTGGCATCGAACTATAATACTGTGGTTGATTCGATTGAGCATTCGGATATCCATAATTCACATATGGATTAGAACCAGATTGATTCATTTGTCCTTACCTCCAATTTGGATACTTTAGGAAATGGTCAATTGTAAGTAAGTCATGATGAGCTAGCTTAAAACAGCTAAGTTAATGTACTTCTGTTTAAAAAGTTCCATAGACGCTTGGGCAGTCGTCACCAGTTGGTTCGAAAAAGCAGTGTGATTTATATCTACCAGCGTTCGGTTGATCATACCAAGTAGGTGGGCAATCGCCCACTGGCTTAAAAAACCAGAGAGAGTATGTTGCTGGATGATACCGATTTCCATTGATGGTTTTTCTTGCTAAGTCGATTTCATTTTGTCTGGCCCGTTGGTAGAAATAACCTTTCTGTGTAGCTTCAAAACCACCAGGATTTTGATAGACCATTTTTGTAATGGTATCAATGTTTACGAAATCTAGGCATGTGGCTCTTACACGATTAACCCCTACATTTCCTACCATAAGCATTCCTTGATCGCCTTCACCCTCAGCTTCTGCGCGTAACAGCCGTGCCAGTAATTTAACCTCTTCCTCGTTATAAGGAATAACTGCCATTTGCTTCACCTCAATGTCGATTCTACTTGTTGTACCATGAAAGATTATTGAGTTAGTCATATTCGATGAAATAGCATAGCACTACAGTGACCAGCAGTAATCTTTACTATTTCAAATGTATGAACAAGGGAGAAAAATATGCATGAGAAAAATCGTTATACAAATTTTTATGGAGAAAAAGAGACGTGGAAAAAAAGAAAAAACTGTCTCAAATTTGAGACAGTTTTGTAAGTAATAGTTTTAAACGTGAAGAAATGCCGTAACTTTCTCTTCTGGAAGAATATTTCCAACGAAGAATTGACCGAATTCTCCATATCGAGCACTTACTTCATCAAAACGCATTTCATAAATTAGCTTTTTAAATTGAAGTACATCGTCAGAGAACAGTGTAACGCCCCATTCATAATCATCAAAACCAACTGAACCTAAAATAATCTGCTTAACAATGCCAGCATATTTACGACCAATCATTCCATGAGCATACATTAACTTACGACGCTCTTCCATCGTAAGCATATACCAGTTATCATTACCTTGGCGACGCTTATCCATTGGGTAAAAGCAAACATGTTTTGCTTTAGGAAGAATTGGATATAGACGTGCACGAATTTGCGGGTTTTGATATGGATCTTCACTAGAGTGTAAGTAGTTGCTTAGTTCAACAACTGAAACATATGAAGTAGCTGGAATAGTGAAATCAGCTAATTTTGTTTTATTAAACTCTGTTTCAATTTCATTTAATTCTTCCATAGTAGGACGGACAATCATCATCATGAAGTCGGCTTTTTGTCCAACAATAGTGTATAATGCATGGCTTCCTGCATTTTCTGCTTCGGTCTTGTTCCACTTTTCTACTAATCCTAAAAATTCAGAAATGGCTGCTTGTCGCTCATCGCTTGTAAGCATTTTCCAAGTTGTCCAATCTATCGTGCGGAAATCATGCAAGCAATACCATCCATCTAAAGTTTGTGCTGCTTCGCTCATTAATAATCACTCCCACAGTTACCTTCTATATTACATATTTACTATACCATATCTTAATGAGAAAATACGTGAGCAAAGCTTATGGAAAGTAGAACGTCAATTCCATCGATAAAACTGATATTTCGGAATAAACAAAACAGGAACTTTTCGATTACTTTCATAGAAATTTTTATGATTAGAGGGTATGCTTACTATATATGAAATAAGGAGGATTTTTATTGTGAGTGATTTATTTACATCATTGAAAAACAAAGTAACAGGTAAGAATGTGAAAATTGTTTTTCCAGAAGGCGCAGATGAGCGAATTTTAACTGCTGCAAGCAGATTGGCAACTGAAAACATTTTAACACCTATTCTAGTAGGAAATGTTGCAAACATTGAAAGCAAAGCAAAAGAATTAGGTGCTTCACTTGATTCTGTTGAAATATATGATCCAACAAGCTATGAGGCAATGGATGAGTTAGTAGCTGCATTCGTAGAACGTCGTAAAGGAAGAGTAACAGCAGAAGACGCACAAAAAATCTTACTTGATGGTAACTATTTCGGTACGATGCTTGTATATGTTAACAAAGCAGATGGACTAGTTAGCGGAGCAGCTCATTCAACAGCTGATACTGTACGTCCTGCATTACAAATTATTAAAACTAAAGAAGGTATTCGTAAAACTTCTGGTGTATTCATCATGGTTCGCGGTGAAGAAAAACTTGTTATGGCAGACTGTGCAATCAACATTGCCCCTGATAGCCAAGATCTTGCTGAGATTGCAATTGAAAGTGCTAAAACAGCTAGCATGTTCAACATCGATCCTAAAGTAGCGATGTTAAGCTTCTCTACAAAAGGTTCTGCTAAATCACCAGAAACAGACAAAGTGTCTGAAGCGGTAAGAATTGCAAAAGAACTAGATCCAACGTTAGTTGTTGACGGAGAATTCCAATTCGATGCAGCATTTGTTCCTTCAGTAGCTGCACAAAAAGCACCAGGTTCAGTAATTAAAGGTGATGCAAATGTATTTGTATTCCCAAGTCTAGAAGCAGGAAATATCGGATACAAAATTGCACAGCGCTTAGGTAATTTCGAAGCTGTTGGACCGATTTTACAAGGTTTAAATCGTCCAGTTAACGATCTATCTCGCGGTTGTAATGCAGAAGATGTGTACAAGCTTGCACTAATTACTGCTGGACAATCACTATAAGATTTAAATGTGAAATACCGTAACAAAAGGGGGGAAAACGCGAGATGATTGAAGAACGTTCGATACTTCATCAAAAGGTATGGAGAATCATTGATCATACATCCATGGGACCCCACTTTTCAGCGCTACAATCTTTTGCTACGGATGATACGCTCTGTCACACTGCGGGGCAGGGCTCATCACCAGCTATAGCGAGAGCATGGGTACATCACCATACGATTGTTCTCGGCATTCAAGATAGCCGATTGCCTTTTCTTGAGCAGGGAATTCAATACTTAAATGAATGTGGTTATCGAGCAATTATACGTAATTCTGGTGGTTTAGCAGTTGTTTTAGATACAGGTGTTTTAAATCTTTCGCTTGTTTTTCCAGAAGTGGATAAGCGTATTGACATCAATAGGGGCTACGATGCAATGGTTGAGCTAATTCGCTATATGTTCCGAGACTATAACGTGAAGATTGAAGCGAGGGAAATTGTCGGCTCCTATTGTCCAGGTAGTTATGATTTAAGTATTGATGGGAAGAAATTCGCTGGTATTTCACAAAGAAGGATTCGCAATGGAGTGGCGGTTCAAATATATCTTTGCGTCGATGGCAGTGGATCACAACGCGCTGAACTAATTAAGCAGTTTTATTCAATTGCTAAAAAAGATAAAGAAACAAAATTTGAATATCCTTCTATTGTTCCAGAAGTGATGGCGTCATTAAGTGAACTATTACAAGTCCATTTGACGGTACAAGATGTAATGTTATTATTCTTAAAGGCATTACAGGAACATAGCGATTCAATATATTCCTCACAGCTTACAGAAGAAGAGGCTTCATACTATGAAGGCTATTTAGTACGTATGCAAGAGAGAAACGAGAAATTAATAAAGTAAAATTAAATTACTTTATTAAAAACAGAAAAGTCGTTAGCTTCGATAATGAAGTTAACGACTTTTTATTTAATTGGTTAAAAGTTAAAAGTTAAAAGTTAAAGGTGAGAGGTTAGTTTTTAACAAAAATTTATTAATTATTTTGAAATAAGATAATAATATTTGTTAATCTATTAAAGGAAGATTGGAAAAATAGAAAATATTTTACTTATAAAACATAGCGAGGACCTCTCATGGAACAACGGCCGGTTAGTAATGCTTGTAGGAAAAAAGCAATTTACATATTTATTGTACTCATCGTTTTCATATGTACGATTTATTGGCCCTCATATACTTTTGCTACAAGCCAAGGTAAAACAGTAAAGGTTGGATATATTGAGGGCTATGGAGTAACTACGATTAATAAAGAATTAAGGCAAGGCTATATTTATGATTATTTAATGGAAATAGCTAAGTACACAAAGTGGCAGTATGAATTTATTCCCGTTACTTTAAAGGAAGGGCTAGACAAATTAACTACAGGGGAATTGGATTTGTTTGGCCCGTTAGAATATACAGATGAACGTGGGAAACAATTTGCTTTTCCCGAACATGACTTTGGTTATGAATATGGAACTTTAATGACGAGTAGCGAGAATGAGTATTTATTTTATAATGATTTTGAAAGTTTTAATGGTATAAAGATTGGTCATATTTCAAGTTGTAATTTCATCTCCGAATTTAAAAAGTATGCTATAAATCAAGATTTTTCCGTAGAATATGTACATTATGCTGATACAGATACGCTTGAAGAGGGACTTAGAACAGGTCAAGTAGATGCGATTCTTGTAGGAAGTTTCTCAAGTGATATTGATAATATGAAAGTAATTGGTAAGTATTCTATAAACCCTACTTATATGGCTGTACCGAAGGGCAAAACGGATCTGCTAAATGAATTAAATGAAGCATTGTCCAACATCAAAATAGAGGACGTATACATTGATTATAAGTTAAATAATAAATACTTAAAATATAACTCTGAGCATCTAGCATTTACTAGAGAAGAGCATGATTACATCAGTAGCCATCCAAAGTTGAGAGTGGTGTATGATCCAGATTATGCACCTATTGGATATTATGATAAAAAAACGAAAAAATATCGGGGGATTAGTGCAGAAGTAATGAAATTAATCTCTGAGATAAGCGGAATAGAATTTGAATATATTAAAACTAAAAATTATGAAGAAAGCGTGCAATATATAAAGGAAGGAAAAGCAGATTTACTAGCTGGGTTCACAGACCATGTAGATAGTGAGGCTTTTCTAGAAACCAAAAAATACATAGATATTCCGGCTATAGTGATGGGCAAGGCGGGTTCCAATATTAATAATGGATATAAGATAGCTTTACCAGTAGGTTATAAATCATCTATTAATTACATTAAAGAAAAATATGATGATGCGGAAATCATTCTTTATAATAGCTTTAAAGCTTGTATTGATGCATTAAATCAAGGAAAAGTGGATGCAACAATCATTAATTCTTATATGTATGCCAATATTATTAGAGATTCACACAATGATAGTTACCGAATGATTGACGTATCGGAAGCGATGTTATCGCTCAAAGTAGGCGTCTCAAAACAAGTTGATCCAAGGGTACTTCCTATCCTGAATAAATCAATAACCAACATTACAGGTAAACAGCTTGACGAAATAGTCTTTACTAATACGGTCGGTAAAGCTCATAAAATGCCTTGGCAAAAAGTAGTGAAGCAATATAGCTTTTATTTAATCGGGGCTATTTCATTACTATTCTTAGTCATTGTTACTTTTGTAATTATTAATCATAAAAGGACAAAAAGAAAACTCGAAAAAATCGCTTATACAGATACTTTAACAGGGGTAAGAAATCTTGAAAAATTCAGGTTAGATGCAGCAGTCTTATTTGAAAAAAATAAACCTGAAGATTATTCTATGCTATATTTGGATGTTGAGAAATTCAAAAATATTAATGATACATACGGATTTAAAGCAGGAAATGATGCCCTTATTCATATTACAAAATCTTTCATTAAAGAATTAACGGAGGAAGATTTATTTGGAAGAGGTTCGGCTGATTATTTCCTTATCTTAATGAAAGAGCGAGATTCACTTGAATTATTTAAGAGAATACAAGTTATTTTAAAGCGTATACAGACTTATGGTGAAAATCAATCCAATCCTTTTAAATTAACGATGCGTTGTGGCGTTTATGAGATTATGCCAAATGAAACAAATATTACTTCTCTAATAGATAAAGCAAATGAAGCAAGAAAAGGTCTTAAACAAGATATTGGCAAAACGTTTGCTTATTATACAACTGACATGCACAAACGAATATTGAAAGAGAAGTTAATTGAAGAAAGCATGGAACAAGCACTTGTGAATGAGGATTTCTTAGTTTATTTACAGCCAAAATACGGTTTATCGAAGCACGGCATTGCTGGTGCTGAAGCTTTAGTTAGGTGGAACCATAGTAAGGCGGGGATGATATCACCGGCGGAATTTATCCCGGTTTTTGAGAAAAATGGTTTTATTATTTCATTAGACTTTTATGTTTTTGAGAAAGTATGTCAAAAAATCAAAGAATGGATTAGGTTAGATTATCATCTTGTTCCTATTTCAGTTAATATATCTCGAGTACATTTAAACAAGAAGGATTTCATAAGTAGATTAGTTCAATTAGTGAAGAAGTATGACATTCCTCCACATTTAATTGAATTAGAATTAACGGAATCTACTTTTACAGAAAATATTGATTTACTTATCAAGATAATGAAGGAATTAAAGGAAGCAGGATTTAAAATATCGGTGGATGATTTCGGAACAGGTTTCTCTTCCCTAAACTTATTGAAAGTATTACCGGTTGATGTTCTTAAATTGGATAAGTCATTCCTAGATCGAGAAGAAACAACTGCTAAAGAAGAAATACTAATTGCAGATGTAGTAAGAATGGCACATCATTTGGATATTAAAGTGGTTGCAGAAGGGGTAGAAAGAATGAAGCAAGTCGCATTCTTGAAATCAATCAATTGCGATTTAGTTCAAGGATATGTATTCGCAAAACCAATGCCAATTCAAGACTTTGAAAATCTAGCTTTTAAAACGAAAGTTTAGAAAAAGAATACAGTGTTAAAGGTCAAGTGGTAGTTGAGCTTTAATTAATAATGGGCTGTCTCATGAGACAGCCCATTATTGGAAATCGTAAGTAAATGATTAGTTGCTGATAGTAAATTAGAAAATACAGGTAGTGAAGGCTATAAGACATCCTTATTCTGCTACTTTTTCTAAATTTCCATTGCGGTCCATTTTGAACTTAGTTGCATGTGGAGGTTCTTCTTCTAGTAGCACAAGCTTGCGAGCACGATTCATAATTTTCATGATTGTTTCATAATCTTCTTGAATGGTTTCCGAATTCTCTGCAAGGTTATCAATTTTATTTTGTAATTCTTCGTTTTGTTGTTTCATTCGGAACATGTCGTTCTTAGCATCACGAATCTCTGCTTTCAATCTTTCGTTTTCTACTCTTAATACCTCACTGTGCAAGCTTTGTGTATTCATAGATTGCAAAAATACAATAACATCATCAAGAGATTCGATCTTTCTAGTGTTAGTCGATTGGACCACTTCATAGTTTGGTAATACAATTGGGTCTGCTATTTCTTCATGATAGTCATTTGTTTGTAATTCGAGTGGTTCTGGCATTAATCCGACTTCTACAATAGAAGGAGTTGGCGGTGTATATAGTAATTTTTTCTTACCTCCTTGTTCTTTTCCAAGTAGGCGATTACGCTGTTTTCGTTGTTTCTTAGCTAATTGAAGTGCTTTTTCATAGTTATGACGTACAACAGCGTTCCATCTAAAACCACAAGCAGCAGAAGTGCGATTTAATTTATCACCAACTTCTTCAAAGGCATTTAATTGCGTGCTACCTTCACGTACATGGCGAAGGACTGTTTCCGCTAAAAGCAGATCATCTTCTTCTGTCCAAGCATCTTGTCTTACTTTCATTATTAACTTCCTTTCTACATAACTTTGTTTTTCCTAAAAATAGGGAATTGTGTAATAACTATTCTGTACAACTTCACATTTTTTTATACACATAACTTAAAAAGCTAGTAGATTATTAGAAAAGCGTAAGCGCATGGTTAGCTCCGTATGGACTGGAGCCCTCCGACTGAGATAAAGGAAACACGAAGAGACGGTAGTCGATTCGATTGTCTAGCTTCAACGGCCAGCCCCTC
>NZ_JBALMO010000156.1:4982-24224 GCF_036963345.1 Bacillus sp. JJ722 | reverse complement strand
CTTATCGTAGGGAGGATGGAGAAGTCCACTAGGAGCTGGGTGCTGGAGCTAGACAATGAGAAAAACTGTCACTGGTCCTTTTTAAGGATGAATTTACTGCTATGCTCTTACACCCATTAAAAAGGAGCCATACGGCAGGTGTAAGGTTGGACAATAATTGTACAATTACATTTTGACTTTCATTGAAAGTAAGAGTAAAATACCCATTAGATTTGTTACGTAGAAGGGTGGTTATCACGGATGGCTAACGAATTTAAAGTATGCGACGAATGCCAAGCGACAAATATTAAAACGCTCGTGCCAAGATTAAAAGAACTCGATCCAGAAGCAACAATTGAAATTGCTTGTCATTCATACTGTGGTCCTGGAAGAAAAAAATCTTTTACTTTTGTAAATAGTCGCCCAGTTGCAGCTCCGACAGAAGATGAATTAATCGAAAAAGTAAAAGTCAAAATAAAATAAGATTTCTCTATTGGTAAGTACTTATGGAGTTAATTAATATATAAGTATTACTAGGTTACCTTTGGGCTGCAGAACGCGGAAGTAGGTAACCTTTTTTGTATTTCCTTCACTTTACTAATTGATTGTTCATTCTTAACTTAATAGTGTTAAACTGAAATAAAGCATTTAAGATTAAATAAATGAGGTTATTCTATGGAATATTCTAAAGAGAAATTAAGCGAAGAGAAAGTATTTAAAGACCCAGTGCATCGCTATATCCATGTGAGAGATCGAGTGATTTGGGATTTAATAGGAACGCGTGAATTTCAACGACTAAGACGAATACGACAACTAGGAACAACCTTTTTAACTTTTCATGGAGCTGAACATAGCCGATTTAATCATTCTCTTGGTGTGTATGAAATTATACGCCGAATTATTGATGATGTATTTAAAGGGCGTAAAGACTGGAATGATGAAGAGCGGTTGTTATCATTATGTGCGGCCTTACTTCATGATTTAGGTCATGGACCGTTTTCGCATTCATTTGAGAAGGTCTTTGATTTAGATCATGAACATTTTACGAGGGAAATTATTTTAGGGGATACTGAGGTTAATGGGATTCTCAAACGGGTAGCTCCTGATTTTCCAAAGAAAGTAGCAGAAGTAATTGGAAAAACGTATCAAGATAAACTAGTTGTTAGCTTAATTTCAAGCCAAATTGATGCTGACCGTATGGATTATTTGCAACGCGATGCTTATTTTACAGGTGTTAGCTATGGTCACTTTGATATGGAGCGATTATTACGTGTCATGAGACCCCGTGTGGATCAAGTAGTCATAAAAAGTAGTGGAATGCATGCTGTGGAAGATTATATAATGAGTCGATATCAAATGTATTGGCAAGTATATTTTCATCCTGTTACGCGTAGTGCAGAAGTAATTTTAACAAAAATTCTTCATCGTGCTAAAGAGTTATACGCGAAAGGTTATTCTTTCAAACTGGAGCCACTGCATTTTCATTCGCTTTTTGAAGGAAATGTATCGACGAAGGATTACATCAAAATGGACGAACATATTATGATGTATTATTTTCAGTTATGGCAGGAAGAGGAAGATACCATTTTGAAAGATTTATGTAGCCGCTTTGTAAACCGAAGATTATTTAAATATGTGGAATTTCATCCTTCTCAAGTGGGTATGAATATGCTGATGGAATTGACGACTTTATTCAAAAAGGCCGGTATTGATCCTGTGTATTATTTAGTGGTTGATCACTCATCCGATTTACCATATGATTTCTATCGTCCGGGAGAAGAAGAGGAGCGACTACCAATATATTTATTAATGAATAATGGTGAAATAAAAGAATTGTCTCGCGAGTCTGAAATAGTTGATGCGATAACAGGTAAGCGAAGAACGGATCATAAATTATATTTTCCAGAGGACTTCTTGAGAGACGAGACATCAAAACGAAATATTAAGAGACAAATTCGCAAGTTGTTAGGGATAGATTAACTATAGAAAAGTATGTTCATGAAATAATAGCGCCGATCCTGATTGAGAAATCAATAGATGGTTTTCAAGAATGGATTGGCTTCCACCTGCGACGTGGTTCTTTTTGAGTTTTGTAGTAAAACAAGAAATGAGTTCGAAAATCAAAAAAGAATGGTGCCAATTTTTCTAGTAAGGTTCGTTTTATCTAAGGAAATTTTGGAGCAATCGTAATTGTTCTAGAAGGGAGGTAATGTTGTGTTCCAAGACCATGCTAAAATTGTTTTTGCCATCTCATCTGTTGGTGAAATAGCTGGGAGAAAGAAACTACAAAAGATGATTTATATAGCGAAAAAGATTTCGTTTCCCTTTCAAGAGAAATTTCAATTCCACTTTTATGGTCCATATTCTGAAGAACTGACATTACGTATTGAAGAGCTTTGTGAGATGGGTTACTTGAACGAAGTGAAGGAGAAAAAAGGCGGCTATCAACAGTATTGTTACACTCTTTCAAAGGCTGGAGAGGATTTTTTAGACCTATATAAAGTGGACATGCCTTCGGTTGAAGAGTGCTTGCAAGATATGAATAATCAGAATGCACGCTTCTTAGAATTGGTATCAACGGTGCTTTATTTCGACGAGTTAGAGAAAGAAGAAGTAATTGAAAAAATTCATACATTGAAAAGTAAACAAAAGTATACGCTTGAAGAAATCGATGAAGCATATGATTATATCAATCGATTGATTAATAAAGCTCAAAAGTTGCAGTAAGAAATAACGGACTTATTATATATCAAGAAGAGGATGTCTTGTAAAGGCATCCTCTTTTGGATAACTAACGTGCACTTCCGCACTTCATTATTGATCGCTAAGGCGTTTGCCAGCTACTGCGTAGTGGTTTTTTTGCATTTCTTCAATGAAAACCACAATTTTTTCCTTAGGAGCACCAGATGTTTCAGATACAGCTTCTGTTACTTTTTCAACTAAAGCTTTCTTTTGTTCTTCAGTACGACCTTCAAGCATTTTTACAGTTACGTATGGCATAATAGGACATCTCCTTTCACTTGTTCTGATTGTAGTTTTTCATAAGATGTTAGGAAAATCAAGATACGGACTAGTGAATCATAGAAAATCTACGTTTAATATATTAGGAATTAAACATTTTGATAATAATACGCTATACTTAGTAATACCATAACTATGGAGTGTGAAATATGGATTTTTTGAATAGTATACTAGCCTTTCCATTAGAGCAGTTGCCATATGTAGTTATTTCTTTATTGATTGCATTTACTGTGCATGAATTTGCGCATGCGTATGTGGCATATAAGTTTGGCGATCCGACTGCTAAAGAGCAAGGGCGATTAACGTTAAATCCAAAGGAACATATTGATCCTTTAGGTACAATCTTAATATTAATAGCTGGTTTTGGTTGGGCGCGCCCAGTTCCAGTAAATCGAAATCATTTTAAAAATCCACGATTGGCGGGAGTACTTGTTTCATTAGCAGGGCCGCTTAGTAATTTATTAATTGCTATAATAGCGTTTGCAATTTGGTATGGACTATTGGGTGCTGGAGTACAGCCACCTATTTACGTATATCAATTCGTGAATCAACTGATTGGTTTAAACATTCTTCTTTTTGTGTTTAACCTTATACCAATTCCGCCATTAGACGGATATCGAATTATTGAAGATTTGGTATCTCCACATGTACGAGCGAAAATGACGCAGTACGAGCAATATGGCATATTAATCTTTTTAATTTTATTATTTACTCCATTGGATCAGTACACAATACAACCGATTTTTAATACGGTTATTCCAGCCATCTCAAATGGATTAGATAACTTTTTTGATACACTATTTATGTAATGAAGCAGAAAGGAGCCTACGATGGATAATCAAAAGAAAAAAATGCAGTTCAACATTATTAAAAATAACCCGACAGATGGACATAAAGGGTTTGGTACAGGCTCATTAAGCCTTGAGAATATTTCTCCAATAATTATTGATGTACAAGAGCAGGAAGCTTTTATTGATGTGGGCGCTATGCATGCGAGAAGCGTTACTGAAAAAGGCATCAAATTCTTGAAAAATAAAGAAGAAGTACCGAATGGAAAACCTTATTGGCTTATTTGGGTAGCTATTGAACGAAATGAAGTAGGACCTTACTTTGCAGGTGTAACGGCTTGTGAAATGACTGTAGACCGCAGTATTCGTCGAGGATACAAATCGTTACCTGAACATGTGAATAATCTAGACAAAGCCATGAAGAGAAAAATTATTACAAGCCATATGGATGATCGTTCTAAGGCAGTATTAAAAGAATTCTTACAAAAGCATGATATTAGTATGTGGGATCGTTCAAGTGATGAATTAAAACAACAACTTGGTTGATACAAAAAGTCAATAAGTCCAAATGTTAACAATCTTTTAAAAAGATTTTTTATACTTGTCGTTTGTGTGAACAATGAGTAAACTTAAAAATAAGCGTACAACGCTGTAAAACTAGGACACGAAAAAGGCTGCCTTTTGGAAATCATAATGATTTTTATAAGGGTAGCCTTTTTCAAACGTTTGGATAATTTTTTGCTTTATAATGGAGGCGAAGGCCCGTATAACCGGTATCTTTATAGGGGAGGGTGGTTATAGTTGAAAGCTGTAGCTGTGTTTTGTGGTTCTAGTAATGGGGCGAATGAGACATATCGTGAAGGTGCAATTGCGCTTGGGAAGGAATTAGCGAAAAGGGAAATCAAGCTAGTCTACGGGGGAGCATGTGTCGGCTTGATGGGTGCCATAGCTGATTCTGTACTAGAAGCGGGTGGAGAAGTAATCGGTGTTATGCCCAAAATGCTAAAAGATAAAGAACTTGCTCATCCTTCATTAACAGAAATGATTATTGTGGATACAATGCATGAGAGAAAAGCAAAAATGGCCGAATTGGCGGATGGGTTTATCGCAATGCCAGGAGGAGCAGGAACGTTAGAAGAATTTTTTGAAGTGGTGACTTGGTCTCAAATTGGTCTTCACCAAAAGCCGTGCGGTCTCTTCAATACAAATCAATTCTATGATCCACTTATGGCTGTTTTTACTCATATGGTAAATGAACAATTTTTACAAGATAAATTTCGGGCAATGCTTGTTTTGGATGATAATCCAAGCACGATGCTCGATCAATTTAAAACATATATTGCACCAGGCGAAAAAATATATTCCAAAAAAGAAGAGGGAATCCTTTAAATAGTTCAGTTTTTGGACTTTTCATATTATTCTTAAGAACCATCGGATAATGAAATGTAAAAAACCGCAACCGAATTTAATGAAGTCATCATTAAGTAAGTAGGAAAAATGTTTAAAGTTAAAAATATTTCGAAAATATGTTATACTTAAATAATGATGTAGCAAGAAAGGGGAATTTTTGTATGGCAACACTCTAATAATATTTTATCAATATTTAATACGTTAAAAATACTAATATTGGAGTGGAAGCTATGAAACCCTTAAAAAATAAAATAGCGATTGTTACAGGAGCAAGCCGTTCAAGTGGTATTGGCTCAGCTATATGCTTATCTCTTGCAGAAGCAGGAGCAGATATATTTTTCACACATTGGAGTGACTTTGACCAAAATGAAGGAAATGGTTTGGAAAGAAATTATCCGGATCTTTTATGTGAAAAAATTAGAAGGTTAGGAGTATGCTGCAACCATATGGAGGCGGACCTCTCAGACCCGTCTGCACCTAATAAAATTTTAGATAAAGTTCAAGAAACTCTCGGTAATCCAAGTGTGTTAGTGAATAACGCAACATACGAGGCTCCATCCAATTTTAGAAACATAAATGAAGAAGTTTTATACAGACACTATAAAGTAAATAATAGTGGAACGATATTGTTGAGCACAGAATTTGCTAAAAGGTTTGAAAACACATTTGATAAGAAAATAGGCGGAAGAATAATCAATCTTGTTTCGGGTGGACCAGATCCAAACAATCTAGCATATATTGCAACAAAAGGAATGCTTATCGCCATAACTGAACCTTTATCAGTGGCACTTGCACCGATCGGAATAACAGTAAATTCTATTAACCCAGGTCCAACGGATACCGGGTGGATGGATCAGGAGACTAAAGAACATTTCGCTCATCTTTTTCCAATGGGACGCATAGGAGTACCAGAGGATGCAGCAAGATTAATTAAATTTCTAGCTAGTGACGAGTCTCAGTGGATTACAGGTCAATTTATTAGATCAGATGGTGGTTTTTTAGGTAAGTAATTATAAACATCCTTCTTGCTATCGAGTAAATCAATGAATTACCTCATAAATAATAAAAACGCTTGGATAAATTTCCAAGCGTTTTTGTGTTGTTGTGAATTTAAACATTCTCTACATTATTTGAATTACTTATCTTTTATGGAGTTTCGCTTTTTTCTTACCAAAATGGAATGATTTTTTTGTACCATGGTGTTGCCTTCTTTTCTTTTTCAGGTTCTACTTTTTCTTCAGCACTCAAATGTAAGGTACAATGTTCTGTTGGTTCTGTTCCTTTCACAAAATAAGTTAGAACCGAAACAGGGCAATCTTTCGTAGCAATTTTACCGCTTTCAGGATTAATTTTTATACCAATAATATTGTCACTCGTTGGCTTAAATTTTTTGAATGTTGATTTCTGTAAACTATTTTCCATAAAGTCAGCCCAAATATTTTTAGCGTATTGTTTTTCAGCAGTTCGTTCAATAAGCTTAGATTGGTCATAGCCAGTCCATACTCCTGCAACGAGTTCTGGTGTATAACCAATCATCCAACTATCCGTTTGAGTGGAACCGGACTTTCCAGCATATTGTCGTGTTAATCGTGGAACGACGGTTGATCCGGTTACGGAAGCATAGCCATTCAGCTTTTGATTGAATACACCTGTTAACATTCCTGTTAAGACGAATGCTTGATTAGGATCTAATACATCTTCTGTAAATATAGGAGCTTGATAAATGACTTCGCCTTTATGGTTTTCTACTTTCTTAATTAAGACAGGATTCACTGCTTTCCCACCACTTGCGATTCTACTATATGCGTTTACCATCTCAATTACTTTCACACCTGAAGTACCAAGCGCAGAAGCAGGAACCGTTTCAATATTACTTTGGATTCCGAATTTCTTAGCTGTTTTCTGAAGCTGCTTCTCACCTAGAAAAAGGTGAGTTTTAATAGCGTACACATTATCTGATACCGCAATAGCTTGGGCTAATGAAATTTCCTTATTTGCATATTGCGAGTTGAAATTACGTGGTGTATAGGAAGCTTTACCGTCATCGAAAGTAAAGGTTGTCGCTTCGCTCTTTAACATGGTTGTTGGTGTAAATCCATGCTCTAAGGCTGAATAATACAACAGTGGTTTCAGGGTTGAACCAGGTTGACGAACTGCTTGAGTAGCACGATTGAAAGAGCTCTCTTCATAGTTACGTCCCCCTATGAGTGCTTTAACTTCACCATTCTTTGGATTCATGGCTACAAGAGCTCCCTGAATATCTGAATCGTTAGAGAAACGAGATTGAAATGTTTCTTCACCTACTTGTTGTGCATGTAAGTTCAATGTTGTATAAACCTTAAGCCCACCGAGTGCAAGTGTTTTGTCATCGAGGTGGAGTTGTGATTTTAAAACTTGTTGTACAGCATCGAAATAATATGGTGCAAGTTGCTTTTGTTTTTCATGATTTCCATTTAAGGATATCGGTTCATTTTGAAATAAGCTTATTTGTTCTTTTTTTATATATTTCTCATGTGCCATAGAAGCTAATACGATTGCTTGTCTTTTTTTCGCGTTTTCTAAAGAAAGAAAAGGCGAGTAATGTGAAGGCCCTTTCGGTATCCCAGCTAGCATAGCTGCTTCGGAGACGGTTAAATCTTTCGCATCTTTACCGAAATAGTACTGACTAGCTGCTTGAACACCGTACGCTCCATGTCCAAAGTAAATCGTATTTAAATAACCTTCTAATATTTCATCTTTAGAATAATTCATTTCTATACGCACTGTATAAAGCGCCTCATTCAACTTTCGAAACCATGTTTTTTCATGATTCAAGAAAAGATTTCGCGCGTATTGTTGTGTAATAGTACTTGCACCTTGTACTTTCGCCATTGCTTTTACATCGGCAAAAACGGCTCCCGCAATCCTTTTGTAATCGAAGCCATTATGTTCATAGAATCCACGATCCTCTACAGCTAATACTGCAGCTACCATTTCTGGTGAAATGTCTTCTAACTTTGTCCAGTAACGTTTTTGTCCTGTATGGGATTCAGCGAATAAGGTTCCATCGTCACTGTAGAAAAGAGACGACTGAGGAACAGCTAATGGTGGTGCCCCAAGTATTTTTGCGTAAATCAGTACACAGAAATAGAGTGCTAATACAACTATTAATAATAGTGAAAATAAGATGATAGCAGCTCGAAATAGTTTTGCTGCTTTATTTAAACGTTGTCCAGTTAGAATTTCCACTATTTCCACCCTCTCATCTTTATATTTTTTATGCAGGCGCTTTCGCTTTTCTTATTGTCTAGCTCCAGCGCCCAGCTCCTAGTGGACTTCGCCAATCTCCCTACGATAAGTCAACATCGAATCGCTTGTCAGCTCTTCGTGTTTCCTTTATCTCAGTCGATAGGCTCCAGTCCATACGGAGCTAACCGGGTGCTTCCGCCTTTCTTATTTAGTATGAAAAAAATTACCTGTTTTTAAACATTTCTTCATAAAATGAAATATTTTTCTTGATAAATATCGAAGTTGTTCTATACTTTTCGTGTATTCTATTTTTTGAATTTTTAAAAAGAGTAGGAGCGCTTTTTAGTGAGTAAAGGAAGGGAGTAGATAGCATGGGTATTTGGTTCACGGAGAAACAAACAGACAACTTTGGTATTACGATGAAGATTAATCAGACCTTTCGCACAGAGCAGACAGATTTTCAAAAACTTGAGATGGTCGAAACAGAAGAATGGGGTAAAATGTTGCTTTTGGATGATATGGTTATGACAACGGAGAAAGATGAATTTGTCTATCATGAAATGGTTGCTCATGTACCTCTTTTTACTCATCCTAATCCTGAACAAGTGCTTGTTGTTGGTGGCGGGGATGGTGGGGTCATTCGTGAAGTTTTAAAACATCCAAGTGTTAAAAAAGCAACATTGGTTGATATAGATGGAAAAGTAATTAAATATTCTAAGGAGTATTTACCTTCGATTGCAGGTAAGTTAGATGACCCACGAGTAAATGTGCAAGTGGGAGACGGATTCATGCATATCGCAAAATCAGAGAATCAATATGATGTTATTATGGTTGATTCCACTGAACCTGTTGGTCCTGCAGTGAATTTATTTACGAAAGGGTTTTATGCAGGCATTAGCAAGGCGTTGAAAGAAGATGGCTTATTCGTTGCTCAATCGGACAACCCTTGGTTTAAAGCAGATTTAATCGCAGAAGTTCAAAGGGATGTGAAGTCTATCTTTCCAGTTACTCGCCTATATACAGCAAATATCCCAACGTACCCAAGTGGATTATGGTGTTTCACATTAGGATCGAAAAAATACGATCCGCTTGAAGTAGACTCTGAAACCTTTCATGAAATAGAAACGAAGTATTATACGAAAGAGCTTCATAAAGCTGCTTTTGTTTTACCTAAATTTGTAGCTGATCTTACGAAATAAAGAGTTTTTTTGAATTTCGCTGAGCCTTTTTCTGGTAATGTGTTTATAGGAATGAATAATAATTATGAAGAAAGTGATGCTGTACTGTATGGTATGCCGATGGACTGGATCGACAGTCACCTCCCTGGATTTAACACAAATAAAAGATAACTCAAAAGATAACCTTCATTTATGGATAGGTTATCTTTTTTTGATTTAAGCTATTATTTGTGATGTCTAGCTCCAGCGTCCAACTCCTATTGTCTCTTCGTGTTTCCTTTATCTCAGTCGATGGGCGAAAGAATATACGAAGCTAACCAGGACGCTTTCGCTTTTCTGAAAAAACGGTAATACCACTATCTAGTACTTGCGTATAGTTGAAACTTAAAATAAGAATCTTTATACTTATGAAAGTTAAAGTATAAAATCAATGGTTAATGATTTTAATAAAATAGAAAATATAACCTTTTTCAAACAAAATAAAGGGTGAGAAGCGTGTCAGAAACGAAATCAGTAAGAGTAGAATTAAAAACAACCGTTACTAATGGTGAAGAAAGCGATTCTTATGAACTCTTGACCTTTGGTACATTACAGCATAAAGGCCATTCTATTTATCTTAGATATGATGAAGTGCAGCAAGACTTGAACAAAACACATACGATTGTAAAATGGTCACCTGAAGAAGCCTTCATTATGAGAAGTGGTCATGTGAAAATGAGACAAAAGTTTCTAAAGGACTTAATGACAGTTGGAACGTTTGAAAGCCCATATGGAACGATGCAAATGTTAACTACTGCTAAGCAAATGAATCATTCGTGGGATGAACAGAAGAAAGAAGGTAAGGTTCATCTAATTTATGATTTGAATATGCAGGGGAATGATGTAGGTCAATACGATATGTCGATTCACTACAAGGAGGAAACAAAATAAATGAATATCGTTGAACAAGTACAAGAAAAGTTAAAGCAGGAAATTAAAGCTGCTGTTATAAAAGCAAACTTAGCAACAGAAGAACAAATACCTAATGTGATTCTTGAAACACCAAAAGATAAAGCAAATGGTGACTATTCTACAAACATGGCGATGCAATTAGCAAGAGTAGCAAAAAAAGCACCACGTATGATTGCAGAAGAATTAGTTGCAAACTTTGAACAATCAAAAGCTTCTATTGAAAAAATTGAAATTGCTGGACCAGGCTTCATTAATTTCTATATGGATAATTCATATGTAACGAAGATTATTCCTACAATCTTGAATCTTGATGAGAAATATGGTGAGAGTAAAGTAGGTAACGGACAAAAAATCCAAGTAGAATTCGTATCAGCTAATCCTACAGGAAACTTACACTTAGGTCATGCTCGTGGGGCAGCAGTTGGGGATTCTTTATGTAACATTTTAGATAAAGCGGGTTATGATGTTTCTAGAGAATACTACATTAATGATGCAGGAAACCAAATTAATAATCTTGCTTTATCTGTTGAAGCTCGTTATTTCCAAGCGCTTGGTTTAGATAAAGAAATGCCGGAAGATGGTTACCATGGCCAAGATATTATTGAAATTGGTAAGAAGTTAGCAGAAGAATTCGGTGAGCGTTTTACGCATGAAGATGAACAAGCTCGTTTTGATTTCTTCCGTGAGTATGGGTTGAAATATGAATTAGGTAAATTGAAGGAAGATCTAGAAGAATTCCGTGTACCTTTCGATGTATGGTATTCAGAAACATCGCTTTATGAAAATGGAAAAATCGATGAAGCACTATCTGATTTAAGAGAGCGTGGACACATTTATGAGCAAGATGGAGCAACTTGGTTCCGTTCAACTGACCTAGGTGATGATAAGGATCGTGTTCTAATTAAACAAGATGGTTCATACACATATTTAACTCCAGATCTCGCTTATCACCGTGATAAATTCGCTCGTGGATTCGAAAAGCTAATTAATATTTGGGGAGCAGACCACCACGGTTATATCCCACGTATGAAAGCTGCGATTGAAGCTCTTGGATATGAACAAGATCAATTAGAAGTTGAGATTATTCAACTTGTTCATTTATATAAAGATGGCGAGAAAATGAAAATGAGTAAACGTACGGGTAAAGCTGTTACGATGCGTGATTTAGTAGAAGAAGTAGGCTTAGATGCAACTCGTTATTTCTTCGCAATGAGAAGCGCTGACACACATATGGACTTTGACCTAGATTTAGCAGTATCTCAATCTAATGATAATCCAGTTTACTATGCACAATATGCACATGCACGTATTTGCAGTATCCTTCGTCAAGGAAAAGAACTAGGTTACGAACTAGATGGTAAATATGATTTATCACTTATTACTTCGGAAAAAGAATTTGATGTTCTGAAAAAGCTAGGTGACTTCCCACAAGTAATTGCTGAAGCAGCTGAGAAACGTTTACCTCACCGAATCACTAACTATATCTTTGATTTAGCATCTATTTTCCACAGTTTCTATAATGCGGAGAAAGTATTAGATCAAGAAAATGTTGAACGTTCAAAAGCGCGTTTAGCATTAATTCAATCAGTTCGAATTACACTTCGTAATGCATTATCATTAATCGGTGTATCAGCTCCTGAAAAAATGTAAACTAAAAAGGCTGCCTCTCATGAGGCAGCCTTTTTAGTTATAGATAAATTCTTTTCTTATAAATTAACAGACGCACCGCTAATCCGCTTTACACCTCGGATTTTTGAAAGTTCTTCAACTAGTCGGAGTAACGCTTGGTCTTTACTCTTTGCCTCGATTATGAAATCTACATCCATATTTACTTTCTTTAAATCAGATAGAAAAGGTTGAATGAAGTTTAAGTCGATGAAATCAGAATGAGAGCGAAATTCTTTCTCCGATTTTGGTGATGATATATGAATTTTGGGTTTCAAGCCAGTATGTTGCCATGTTTGAAAAATACGAGGTAGTAACTCGGTTAAAGGTTCTTCACAAGGATTGGCCATATGATGATGATAATCGAAAACACATGGAATATGTTCACGTTCACACACTGCCAATGTTTCGCTAGCAGTATACGTTTTATCATCATTTTCAAGGGTCATGCGGATTTTGATATCCGAGGGTACTTGCTTTATATTTTCATGAAAACGTGCTATCGAAGCCTTTTTATCTCCATAAGCACCACCAACATGAATATTCATGTATGATCTTTCTTCGATTCCCATTGCTTCAAGCATTTTATAATGATATTCAAGGTCTCTAACAGAATTGATCGTAATTTCAGGTCGTGGACTTGTAAATAGAGTGAATTGATTTGGATGAAAGCTCGCTCTCATATTGTGCTTATTAATAATCTCTCCTAGTTCTCTCCATTGCTCACGAAAGGGAGTAACGAAATCCCAATTTACTTCAGGATGGGTGGCAAGTGGAACAATTGAACTTGATAGACGATATAATTCAATTTCGTGTGCAGCGTTATAGTAAAGCATCCGCTTCGTGTTAGAAATATTGGCCAGAGTTACAGCATGTAATTTGGCTTGTCTTTCCGTTTGATTAAGTTGGGAATAACGCTTGAATGTGATGGTTTTAGAAGGGGATGCATCCCATAATGATATAGCAGTTGATACATATCCAAATCGAATATTCATGATTGCTCTCTCCTTACAAAAATACGGCAATCGTGGCAGCTATTTTTTCTTTTATGAATCGCAAAATGTTAAATGTATTTAATTGTTTAAGTGACATAGCACTGCTATTTTCAAAATCAATGATAATCTCTTTCTTCACTTCAGCAATGTATGCTGGATCATAAATGATACAGTTGATTTCGTGATTTAGAAACAGACTACGTTTATCAAAATTAGCGGTACCAATATCCAGAATTCTATCATCGATTAATACGTACTTCGCATGGAAAAAACCTTTTTGGTATTGATAAATATCAGCTCCATATGAAAGTAATGTCCGAAAGTAAGGAAAAGAAGCTTCTTTTACAAAGATGTGATCAGATGTTTCTGGCACAAGAATTTGTAAATGAATACCTTTCCGTAGAGCATAAATTAATTCTTCCATGATTCTTTTGGAAGGAATGAAATAGGGTGTCCCAATAATGATGGACTCTTTAGCTTGCTGAATAAGATCGATGTACGTTTCCTGCAAAAACATCCCTTCGGTCGGGACAAATTGATGGGGATGTTTTCCTTTATATCCTTCGTGAACAAATACATCTTTGTATTTAACGTCTTCACCTGAACCTTCTAACCAATCTGCCAAAAATTCTATTTCTAAGTCCTGAACACCTTCACCTTTTACTCGTAAATGATAATCTCGCCAAGGGGTTAGTTTTTTGTCTTGGTTAATGTACTCTTTACCAATGTTAAAACCGCCAATATAGCCGATTTTCCCATCAATGATCGTGATTTTTCGATGATTTCTTTCTTGAGAAGAGTAAAAGAAATAAGGGAATTTTGGCAAATGACTAAATGAAAACTTCACGCCTGCTTTTTTTAATGCGGCGATGGTTTGTTGACTGAAACTTAAGCTCCCACCCCAGTCTAGTAACAGACGAACATCCAATCCTTCAGCAGCTTTTTTCTTCAATAGGTTTGTGAATTGTTGACTGATTTTATCATTTTTCACAATGAAAAAAAGAACGTGTACATATTGTTTAGCTTGTTGTATATCTTGAAAAAACTTCTCGAAAAGTTCTGGTCCTGAAGTATACAGTGAAAAGTCACTATATCGTTTAGGATAAGTTGTTTTTTTTGTTTTTGATAAATGTTTCATGCGACCTAATTTGAAATCTATGATGAGTAGTATTACGAATATTAAAATACATATTAAAATAATTAAAAGTGCTTTCAAATACTTTCTCTCCTCTACGTAAATACGTTAAAAATCGTAATGTATTTATTGTTTCTCAAAACACGTAGAATAAACCAAAATAGGCAAATGGAGAAGAAATATGGTGTAGAAAAAAGTAGAAAAACGTTGACTGAATAACTATTCACTATATAATATAGAATTAATAAATAAAAAATTCAGACAAATAAAACAAAAATCATTAAGGGGATTGCAATCGAAAAGAAAGGTTTTGTCAGTTAAAACTACATCTTTCGTTGCTCTTTATGGGGAAGGAGACGAAATGGAAGGATTATTATGGGTTAACCTCATCGCGTTTTTACTGATTGTTGCATACGCCATTAGCCTGTTTGTATATTTAATTAAAACGAGAATTAAATATATCAAATTAGGTAAGAAATTGGAATTTGATAACCGTGTAAAAGAGAGGTTGCAATTAGTCTGGGAAAATGTTTTTGGTCAGAAGAAGTTATTGAAGGATAAGAAAAGCGGTATTATGCATGTGATGTTCTTCTATGGCTTTATACTAGTACAGTTCGGAGCAATTGATTTAATTATTAAAGGTATTAAGCCAGGTGCACATTTACCGTTTGGTCCGTTGTATCCAGCCTTTACTTTTTTTCAAGAAATCGTTGCTTTAGTAATACTAGTAGCAGTATTTTGGGCATTCTATCGTCGTTACATCGAGAAGCTAGTCCGTTTGAAGCGAGGTTTTAAATCAGGATTAGTCCTCATTTTTATCGGCGGTTTGATGTTTTCAACTTTATTTGGTAATGGTATGGCGATGATTTGGCACGGACATGAGCCAGGTTGGGCTGAACCAATTGCCTCGGTAGTAGCGGTCGCTTTTGGAGGCATTGGTGAAACTGGTGCAATTATTGGGTTCTATATTGCTTGGTGGATTCATGCGCTGATTTTACTTACATTCCTAGTGTATGTACCACAATCGAAGCATGCTCACTTAATCGCAGGACCAGCCAATGTTTATTTTCACAGATTATCGAATCCAGGGAAATTAACAAAAATTGATTTTGAAGACGAGACACAAGAATCTTTTGGTGTTGGAAAAATTGAAGATTTCAGACAAAACCAATTAATTGATTTGTATGCATGCGTAGAATGTGGTCGTTGTACAAACATGTGCCCAGCAACAGGAACAGGTAAGATGCTTTCGCCGATGGATTTGATTTTGAAATTACGAGATCATTTAACGGAAAAAGGTGCTGTAGTAACAAGGCAACAACCTTGGGTACCAGGATTTGCTTTTTCAAATACGAAAGGCAACCAATTAGCTCTAGCTGCAGCTGGACAAGGTGTAGAAGAACAAGCAGCAACATCAATTTATAATCCAAGTTTAATTGGTGATGTTATCACTGAAGAAGAAATTTGGGGTTGCACAACTTGTCGTAACTGTGAAGATCAATGTCCAGTTATGAATGAGCATGTTGATAAAATTATTGATTTACGTCGATACCTTGTGTTGACGGAAGGTAAGATGAATCCAGATGCACAACGTGCGATGCAAAATATTGAGCGTCAAGGTAATCCTTGGGGACTTAACAGAAAAGAAAGAGAAAGCTGGCGTGAAATTCGTGAAGATGTAACGATTCCGACAGTGAAGGAAATGAAAAAAGCTGGAGAAGAGTTTGAATACTTATTCTGGGTAGGCTCTATGGGTTCATATGATAACCGAAGCCAAAAAATTGCATTATCATTTGCTAAGCTTCTAAACGAAGCAGATGTGCAGTTTGCAATTCTTGGAAACAAGGAAAAGAACTCTGGTGATACAGCGAGACGTCTTGGAAATGAATTCGTGTTCCAAGAATTAGCGACAAACAATATTGCGGAATTCGAGAAGAATGACGTGAAGAAAATTGTCACAATCGATCCGCATGCATATAATATCTTCAAGAATGAATATCCTGACTTTGGTTTGGAGGCGGAAGTATTCCACCATACAGAAGTGTTAGCGAAATTAGTTCAAGAAGGTAAGTTGAAACCAACGTTTGAAGTAAATGAGACAATCACATTCCATGATTCTTGTTACTTAGGACGTTATAACGAAGTGTATGATCCTCCACGTGAGATTTTGAAAGCGATTCCTGGAGTTAAACTGGTGGAAATGGAAAGAAACCGTGAAACAGGAATGTGCTGTGGTGCTGGTGGTGGATTAATGTGGATGGAAGAAGAAACTGGACACAGAATCAATGTTGCGAGAACGGAGCAAGCTTTAGTTGTGAAACCATCTGTAATTAGTTCAGGCTGTCCATATTGTTTAACGATGCTTTCAGACGGTACGAAAGCGAAAGAAGTGGAAGAGTCAGTTGGAACTTATGACGTTGCAGAGTTATTAGAAAGAGCAGTTGTAGGTACGAGAACGGCTGTTGAAGCGTAATTTCTGCATTTTACTTTTTTGAACAAAAATGTTTTAAATTGTTAAATATTCATGTAAAATGAAATTGTTAAAGGGTCAATTGTTTGTTTGAAATTTTCACAGAAAAATAGGGTAGCATGAATGTGCTTCCCTTTTCTTTCGTATTATTTTGAGCGAGCGTTCAGTCAACAGTCGTTTGAGAATTATTATCGGAATTTTCAGAAGAAAGGTGTGGGTGAGATGGCAAGAACGGTTATTGTTAGTGGGGTCAGAACGCCATTTGGAAAATTTGGTGGAGCCTTAGGTAGTTTATCTGCTTCTGATCTTGGAGGAATTGTAATTAAAGAAGCTTTGAAAAGAGGAGATGTAAATCCTGAGTCGGTTGGCGAGGTAATTATGGGAACGGTTTTACAAGGTGGCCAGGGGCAAATTCCATCACGTCAAGCTTCTAGAAAAGCGGATTTACCTTGGAACGTTAAAACAGAAACAATTAATAAAGTTTGTGCATCTGGTATGCGAAGTGTGACACTAGCGGATTTACTTATTCGTGCAGGTGAAGAAGAAGTAATTGTTGCAGGTGGAATGGAATCAATGAGTAATGCTCCATATATCCTTCCGAATGCACGCTGGGGAATGAGAATGGGTGAATCTACGGTCAAAGATTTAATGATTTACGATGGCTTAACTTGTAGCTTTACAGGTGTTCACATGGGGACATTTGGTAACAGTACAGCAGCTGAATTAGAGATTAGTAGAGAAGAGCAAGATCAGTGGTCATATCGCAGTCATAAACTAGCGTTAGAAGCTACTGAATCTGGCAAACTAGCAGAAGAAATTGTGGCGGTAGAAATACCACAACGAAAAGGTGAACCAAAGCTTGTTGAACACGATGAAGCTCCTAGAAAAGGAACTTCTTTGGAAACGCTATCAAATTTAAAACCGGCATTTGGTAAAGAAGGTACGATTACCGCTGGTAATGCTCCAGGAGTAAATGATGGTGCAGCTGCGCTGGTATTAATGAGTGATGAAAGAGCTGAGAAAGAAGGTAAACAGCCGTTAGCTTATATTCTAGGGCATGCGGAAATTGCAATTGAAGCGAAAGATTTTCCACAAACACCTGGTTTAGTCATTAATGAGATCTTAAAGAAAACTGGAAAGACAGCAGCTGATATTGACTTATTTGAAATCAATGAAGCATTTGCTGCCGTAGCAATAGCGAGTAATAGATTAGCCAACTTAAATCCTGACAAAGTTAACGTAAATGGTGGCGCTGTAGCATTAGGGCATCCAATTGGCGCGAGTGGTACAAGAATCATACTTACTTTAATTTATGAATTAAAGAGAAGAGGCGGCGGAATTGGTGTTGCAGCTATTTGTAGCGGCGGCGGTCAAGGCGATGCAATTATGATTGAAGTACCAAAAGCATAAGAAATAGGCAATAAATAACTGTTGGGTGGGAATTGACTTAAACCCCTACCCAACATCATTTACCTGTTAAATTGAACAACCGCTCAATTCGCAACAAGGGGTTAGGAAGTTAAAGGGGGAAGTTAAATTGACTGTTAAACAAATCATGGTAATTGGCGCAGGACAAATGGGTGGAGGCATCGCACAAGTATGTGCTATGGCAGGGTATAATGTGCATCTTCATGACTTAAAAGAAGAATTTGTTGAAAAGGGTTTAAATGTCATTAAGAAAAACCTTGAGCGCCAAGTATCTAAAGGCAAGATGACAGAAGAAGAACAAACACAAACTTTTCAACGTCTAACACCTTCTGTTGATCTGCAAAATGCTGCTAAAGTAGATATTGTCATCGAAGCAGCGGTAGAAAACATGGAGATTAAATCAAAGTTGTTTGCTGAATTAGATGGAATTGCTGCTGAACATACCATTTTAGCAACAAACACTTCTTCTTTACCTATAACCGAAATTGCAGCCGTTACGAATAGACCAGAGAAAGTAATTGGTATGCATTTTATGAATCCAGTACCAGTTATGAAGCTAGTTGAGGTAATTAGGGGACTTGCAACAAGTGATGAAGTGTATCAAGTGGTAGAAGATTTAGCAAAAGCATTAAATAAGGTACCTGTTGAAGTGAATGATTTTCCTGGTTTCGTTGCTAACCGTATTTTAATGCCGATGATTAATGAGGCAATTTACACTTTATATGAAGGTGTGGCAACGAAGGAAGCGATTGATGAAGTGATGAAGCTAGGTATGAATCACCCAATGGGGCCCCTTGCATTGGCGGACTTCATCGGATTAGATACTTGCTTGTACATTATGGAGACACTGCATGAAGGATTCGGTGATACTAAATATCGTCCTTGTCCATTACTTCGAAAATATGTAAAAGCTGGTTGGTTAGGGAAAAAGACAGGAAAAGGTTTTTATACGTACGAATAAGCAAGATGGGGTTTTATCCCGTTCAAACTGGCG
>NZ_JBALMO010000156.1:0-4958 GCF_036963345.1 Bacillus sp. JJ722 | reverse complement strand
AAGCGTCAGTAAGAACCCGGTTCGTTCAACTAATAATCGGTGGGGATGGACGACACCTCTACCGTTTAAAGTTTCACTTTATAGCATCTAGGGGGGTTAGGGGATGAATTTAAGATTTACAGAAGAACAAACGATGATGAGAAAGATGGTTCGCGATTTCGTTCAAAATGAAGTGCAACCATTTGTAGAAAGAATGGAACAAGGGGAGTTTCCTAGAGAACTTATACAAAAGATGGGTGAATTAGGATTAATGGGAATTCCTATTCCTGAGCAATATGGTGGAGCTGAAATGGACTTTGTTTCTTATATCATCGCAATCAATGAGATTGCTAGAGTGAGTCCAACATTAGGAGTTATTCTCTCTGTACACACATCTGTAGGTACAAATCCAATACTCTATTTCGGCACAGAAGAGCAGAAACAGAAGTATGTGCCTAAGCTTGCTTCAGGTCAATATTTAGGAGCATTTTGTTTAACGGAGCCAGGTGCTGGTTCAGATGCAGCTGGTTTAAAATCTCGCGCTGAATTACAGGGAGACCATTATGTTATTAACGGCTCTAAAGTATTTATAACAAACGGCGGAGAAGCAGATGTATATATTGTTTTTGCTTCCACTGATATCGAAAAGGGAAGTAAAGGTGTGTCGGCGTTTATTGTTGAGAAAGATACACCAGGCTTTATTGTTGGTAAAGATGAGCACAAAATGGGGCTGCATGGATCACGTACAGTTCAGCTTACATTTGAAAATATGAAAGTGCCAAAGGAGAATCTTTTAGGTTCTGAAGGAGAAGGCTTTAAGATTGCAATGGCCAATCTAGATGCAGGAAGAATTGGTATTGCTGCACAATCGTTAGGAATTGCTGAAGGAGCTATGGAACATGCCGTTGCTTATAGTAAGGAACGCAATCAATTTGGTAAACCAATTGCAGCTCAACAAGGTATTGGTTTTAAGTTAGCTGAAATGGCAACGAATATTGAAGCAACAAGATTACTTGTGTATCAAGCAGCTAGCTTGCGAGCAGCTAATTTACCGAGTGGTAAAGAAGCTTCTATTGCGAAATTATTCGCATCTAAAACGGCAGTAGACGTATCTATTGAGGCTATTCAAGTATTTGGTGGTTATGGTTATACGAAGGAATATCCTGTTGAAAGATATTTCCGCGACGCGAAAGTAACAGAAATTTATGAAGGCACGAGTGAAATTCAGCGATTGGTTATTTCAAAATTTTTAACTAAATAAAAAATAGATAAAAATGAAGGTGGGGAATTGTAATGAATTTTAAATTAACTGAAGAACACGAAATGATTCGTAAAATGGTCCGTGATTTTGCACGTAATGAAGTAGCACCTACAGCAGCAGAGCGTGATGAAGAAGAAAGATTCGACATGGATATCTTCAAAAAGATGGCTGAGTTAGGGTTGACTGGTATTCCATGGCCGGAAGAATACGGTGGGATTGGTAGCGATTATTTAGCATACTGTATCGCAATTGAAGAATTGTCTCGTGTATGTGCTTCTACGGGGGTAACTCTGTCAGCTCACACTTCATTAGCAGGTTGGCCAGTATATAAATTCGGTACAGAAGAACAAAAGCAAAAATATCTTCGTCCAATGGCACAAGGTGAGAAAATTGGTGCATACGGTTTAACTGAGCCAGGTTCAGGATCAGATGCTGGTGGCATGATTACAACTGCTAAGCTTGAGGGTGATGAGTACGTATTAAATGGTTCAAAAATCTTCATAACAAACGGTGGAATTGCAGATACTTATGTCGTATTTGCATTAACAGATCCAACTTCTAAGCAAAGTGGTACAAGTGCATTTATCGTAGAAAGTACATTCCCAGGATTCAGCGTTGGTAAGAAAGAACAAAAATTAGGTATTCGTTCTTCCCCAACAACTGAAATTATTTTCGAAGAATGCCGCGTGCCGAAAGAAAATCTTCTTGGAAAAGAAGGAGAAGGTTTCAAAATCGCAATGATGACACTTGATGGTGGTAGAAATGGTATTGCTGCACAAGCTGTTGGTATTGCTCAAGGAGCTCTTGATGCAGCTGTTGATTATGCAAAAGAACGTGTTCAGTTTGGTAAACCTATTGCGGTGCAACAAGGTATTGGCTTTAAGCTAGCTGATATGGCTACAAACATTGAAGCAGCACGTCTATTAACTTATCAAGCGGCATGGTTAGAGTCAGAAGGCTTACCTTATGGTAAAGAGTCTGCGATGTCTAAACTATTTGCTGGTGACACAGCAATGAAAGTAACAACAGAGGCTGTGCAAGTATTTGGCGGATATGGTTATACGAAAGATTATCCTGTTGAACGTTACATGAGGGATGCAAAAATTACGCAAATTTATGAAGGAACTCAAGAGATTCAAAAGCTTGTGATCTCTAGAATGATTACGAAAGATTAATGAAAGTATAAAGCCATCGCATAACGATTGGATGGATTATTCCTTAAGAAGATATATAAATGGCAGTATGAAGAGTGGAAGAGTGCGAATATTCAAGTTTTAAAGCGCTTTTTTCTCTTCATCTTCCATTTGAAAAAAACTTATTCCAATGGGGTATGGATTAAGTGATATGGTTTTAAAGGATGGTGTAGTAATGAGGCGAAGAGAAGTCCAGGCATCCGTTAAAGATGAACTGCTAATTAAGAAAAGGCGGAATCAAATGATTAAGGGTGCGGTTTCGCTTTTTAAAGAGAAAGGATTTCATCGGACAACGACAAGAGAAATTGCAAAAGCATCTGGATTTAGTATTGGGACTCTCTATGAATACATTCGCACAAAGGAAGATGTACTTTATCTAGTTGTCGATCGAATCTATGATGAGGTTAAAGAGAGGCTAGAGCGAGATCTAGCTGGTGCAGAAGGAACACTTGAAAGCTTAAAGCTTGGGATAGCGAATTACTTCAAAGTGGTTGATGAAATGCAAGATGAAGTTCTTGTTATGTATCAAGAAGCAAAGTCGTTATCCAAAGATGCGTTACCGTATGTACTGAATAAAGAAATAGAAATGGTTTCGATGTTTGAACGTTTAATTCGTAATTGTAATGAAAATGGAGAAATAAAAGTAAGAGAGGAACAAATTAAGATGGTCGCACATGATATTTTTGTTCAAGGGCAAATGTGGGGCTTTAGAAGATGGGCACTTCGAAATTTGTTCTCTATTGAGGAATATATTGAAGTCCAAACCAGTTTACTAGTAAACGGTTTAATCAATAATTCTTAAGGCGAATTAGAATTACAGTAATATGGGGGGAACGACATGAATACGGTTGAATTATACAAGCCAAAAAATCATATTCGTTTTATTACGGCGTCTAGTTTGTTTGATGGGCATGATGCTTCAATAAATATAATGAGAAGAATACTGCAAAGTACAGGAGCAGAGGTTATCCATCTTGGGCATAATCGTTCTGTTGAAGAAGTTGTAAATGCAGCTATTCAAGAAGATGCACAAGGTATTGCGATTTCATCTTATCAAGGTGGTCACGTAGAATATTTTAAATACATGTATGATTTATTAAAGGAAAAAGGTGCAAATCATATTCGGTTATATGGCGGCGGTGGCGGCGTTATCGTACCACGTGAAATAAAAGAGCTTCATGATTATGGAATTGCACGAATCTTTTCACCTGATGATGGTCGTGAGCATGGCTTACAAGGCATGATTAACGTTATGATAAAGGAATGCGATGAAGCGTTAAGTGAAGCCTCCTATGAGGAAACGATTGACAGACTTCATACAGGAGACTTCCAAGCTGTAGCTAAACTGATTACGGCAGTAGAGAATCATATTGATGAAGCTGGTGAAAGAGCAGCAACATTAGATTCAACTATGGAAAAAATTAATGAATTACAAAAGAAAATTCCGGTTATCGGTATAACAGGAACAGGTGGAGCTGGAAAAAGTTCATTAACGGATGAATTAATCCGCCGATTCTTAAATGAAATTCCTGATAAGAAGATTGCCATTCTATCCATTGATCCAACGAAGCAAAAAACAGGTGGAGCGCTGTTAGGTGACCGAATTCGGATGAACGCTATTTTCAATAATCGTGTGTATATGCGCAGCTTGGCAACACGTACTTCGAGGAGTGAAGTTTCTCTAGCGTTGAAAGATGCACTCTCTGTAGTAAAAGCAGCAAACTTCGATGTTATTGTTGTTGAAACATCAGGAATCGGTCAAGGTGATGCGGCAATTACCGAAGTATGTGATATTTCACTTTATGTAATGACAAGTGAATTCGGAGCGCCTTCTCAGCTAGAAAAAATCGATATGATTGATTACGCCGATTTAATCGTTATCAACAAGTTTGAGCGTAAAGGATCGGAAGATGCGAAGCGACAAGTGCAAAAGCAGTACCAACGTAGCCGTAATTTTTTTGATAAAGATTATACAGAGATGCCTGTCTATGGAACGATTGCGAGTCAATTTAATGATGCAGGAACTAATGGGTTATTTGCTGCATTAGTTGAATTGATTAATGAAAAGACAGGTGAGAATTGGACGACGTCATTTTCAAAAGATAGCGATGTGGAATTACAAAATGTCATTATTCCAAATGATCGTCGCTATTACTTGAGAGAATTATCAGAAACTGTAAGAAAATATAAAGCGACAGCGAATGATCAAGCTGAGATAGCGCGTAAATTGTTCCAATTAGAAGGTGCTATTGAAGTGGTTAAGCAAAGTGAAGCTAATGAAGAAGTGCTAGCTTCGTTACAATCGCTAAAAGTAAACGTAGAAAACAAATTAACAGACGAATCTAAAAACATACTAAATGGTTGGGATAAGTTTAAAGAAAGCTATCAACAAGATCAGTTAGTTACGGTTATTCGCAATAAAGAAATTGTTACGCAACTTAAGACGAAGAGTCTTTCAGGTTTGATGATTCCAAAGGTTTCTCTACCAAAATATAAAGATTATGGAGATATTTTAACGTGGGTTT
>NZ_JBALMO010000155.1:0-4259 GCF_036963345.1 Bacillus sp. JJ722 | reverse complement strand
ATGTACGAGTTAGGGGTGTACATACAAAAGCAAAGAGGGAGTATGAGTCAGAAATCTGACATCACAATATGGTAGCAAAATACTATTTATAGTATTTTGATGAACCCAAGATTAAGATAAATGATTACATTGATCACATTTGTTGCCATAGCATTCGTGTTGTTCTTCAATTGTGTTACCACACTCAGTACATTTTTTTGGTGGTAAATTTTTGAAAAATTCAATACTACTTTGAATCATTAGATTACCTCCTAATTCTGATTATTGCGAAAATAGTATTCTCAAAATATCGATGATTAAATTTGTTATGTTCACATTGTATTATAACAGAGTTGTTTGTGTCAATTATGTTTTATAACAATTTTTATTTTTTTTGAAAATTGGGCTAAAAATCACTCATTTTTTATTCAAATTGGAAAGGATAAATGCATATAGGCAGAGCTATTGAGTTAGTGAACCATGTTTGATTATAATTAGTTTATAAGTAATTTAACTGATGTTTATTGTTTCATATTGGAGGAAAGCACATGCTATTTATTGATAATAAAGGAATTACAGATCCACAGATTAACTTAGCTATTGAAGAATATGCGTTGAAGAATTTAGGTACAGATGATTCATACTTGCTGTTCTATATCAATGAGCCATCTATCATTATTGGTAAGAATCAAAATACCATTGAAGAAATTAATACAGAGTATGTAGAGGAAAATGGAATTAAAGTAGTTAGACGCTTATCTGGTGGAGGAGCTGTTTATCACGACTTAGGTAACTTGAATTTTAGCTTTATTACGAAGGATGATGGAGATAGCTTTCATAACTTCCGCAAGTTTACTGAGCCAGTTGTACAAGCGTTGAAGAAAATGGGCGTACATGCAGAACTAAGTGGTCGTAATGATCTTTTAGCAGAAGGTAGAAAAATTTCTGGGAATGCCCAGTTCTCTACGAAAGGTAAAATGTTTAGTCATGGTACACTACTATTTAATTCCGAAATGGACCATGTTGTGTCTGCATTAAAGGTAAGAAAAGATAAAATTGAATCAAAAGGTATTAAATCGGTTCGTAGTCGTGTAGCTAATATTTCAGAATTTCTATCAGAGCCAATGGCAATTGAAGAATTCCGCTCGGCGTTATTGAAGAATATTTTTGAAGGTGCTGAAGAAATTCCAGAGTACGTATTAACAGAAGCGGATTGGAACAATATCCACCAGCTATCTAAAGAGCGTTACCAAAATTGGGATTGGAATTATGGAAAATCACCTAATTTCAATATTAATAACTCTAAAAGATTCCCTGTAGGGCTTATTGAATTTCATTTACAAGTGAAAAAAGGTGTAATAGAGCAGTGTAAAATATATGGTGATTTCTTTGGAGTTGGCGATGTGAAGGAGATTGAAGAGCTTCTTGCTGGTGTACAGTATGAGAAGGGTGCTATTGAAAACGTGTTAAGTGAAATAGATGTTCAACATTACTTTGGTAATGTAACAAAAGAAGAAATTGTACATTTAATTTATTAAGACAAAGAGCTGGCACAAATATAGTGTCAGCTTTTTTTGTTTAAGTAATCGGGGTCACTTCAGACTTACTAATACGAGGGAGCGATTAGAAATAGCCAAAGCATAGGGGCAACCTCCGATTTTCTTTTGAAAAGGGTATTATTTAGTATTGCTGGTTAAAAATTACTTGTCTATAATAATAGATAGGAATTAATGAGTGAATATTCATTCAATTAATTCAATTCTTTGTTCAGGGTGCACTTTCATTGAGAATATGAGGGTTTCTTTGAATGTGTTTAAACTGTTCAAATTAAACAACGTAGCATCTGTTTATTTTCTGGGGTATTACTGGCATTGTTTTCGCATCAACGAAGGATGAATGATGTTTTTTCGTACAAAGGGGAGGAATATTATGAATTTGTCGTCACAGCTTCATCAAACTGCTTTAGGGAATAGCAATAAAATTGCTTTCCGTTTTCTTGATCAAAAACAGACTTATGCTGAATTAGATGCTTCTATTACGAAGTTTGCCTCTGGATTATCGAAGCTTGGAATTAGGAAGGGAGATCATGTTGCTCTTATAACGGGAAATTCTCCACATTATTTAATTGGTTTTTATGGTGTGTTACGAGCAGGTGCAACTGTTATACCAATTAACCCAATTTATACACCTGATGAAATAAGTTATGTTTTATTAAATGGTGATGTAAAAGCTGTTATTACACTTGATGTATTGCTTCCACTTGTTGAAGGCTTGCATAAGCATTTACCAAGTATAGAGCATTTCATCATTTGTGAAACAGGACAGTATAAAGGAGAAAGCGATCTGTCGAAGTTGAGTGCACACTCTAAGTTGATAGGTTTCATGAATGTTGTTGCATCCGGGGATGTAAATTATAACGCACCAGAATTGCTTGATGATGATGTAGCAGTCATTCTTTATACTTCAGGTACAACTGGTAAACCTAAGGGAGCTATGTTGACTCATAAGAATCTATATAGTAATGCAATAGATGTGGGAAGCTATTTGAAGATTAATAATGATGATCGTGTAATTACAACCTTACCAATGTTCCATGTGTTTTGTTTAACAGTTTGTATGAATGCACCGCTAATGATGGGGGGAACAATATTAATTGTTCCGAAGTTTAGCCCAAGTGAAATTTATCGCATTGCTGAGGAATACAAAGCAACTATTTTTGCTGGTGTACCGACTATGTATAATTTCTTGTTACAGTATGATGGGAATGTAGAAGATTTTAAATCATTGCGATTGTGTATTTCTGGAGGCGCTTCCATGCCTGTGGCTTTACTTCAAAACTTCGAAAAGAAATTCAATGTAATTGTGTCAGAAGGATACGGATTATCTGAAGCTTCTCCAGTTACATGCTTCAATCCTCTTGATCGTCCACGTAAGGAAGGTTCAATTGGTACGTCTATTCTCAATGTTAAAAACAAAGTTGTAAATGAAATTGGCGAAGAATTACCAGTTGGTGAAGTAGGCGAGCTTGTTGTTCAAGGTAATAATGTAATGAAAGGTTATTACAAAATGCCAGAAGAAACAGCTTTCACTATTAAAGATGGCTGGTTGTATACAGGTGACCTTGCAAAAATGGATGAGGATGGCTACTTCTATATTGTTGATCGAAAGAAAGACTTAGTACTAGTAGGTGGCTACAATGTATACCCTCGTGAAGTTGAAGAAGTGTTATTTGCACACCCATCCATCGTTGAAGCTGCTGTTGTTGGTGTACCTGATCCAAACCTTGGAGAAGCGGTGCATGCTTTTATTGTTAAGAAAGATCCAGAATTAACAGTTGAAGATGTATTGAGTTTTTGTAGTGAGCATCTAGCCAAATACAAAATTCCTACTTATATGGAGTTTATGGAAGAACTTCCAAAGAATACGACAGGAAAGATTTTGCGACGCGCTTTAAAGGATATCGTCAAAAGTTAATAATTGAAAAAACCGTCATTTATTTTGAATGACGGTTTTTTTGTTCTTCTTTTTCTAAATAATAACCTTTGTGAGGAATGGATTTAATGGAGAAGTGCTGTTTTACTCGTTTTCTCACTCTGTATATTAATGATGTTATTTCTTCATCTGCTACTAAATTTTCAGGATCACCAATACGCTCATTCCATACACAATGAATAATTTCTTCTTTTGTGATTACCTTCCCTATATTTTCATATAAAAGTTTAAAACAAGCGTATTCTTTAGTAGGCATTTTGATTTGCTCATCATTCACGTAAATGGTTTGAATAGTATCACTTAAAAGTACATTACTTCGAGGAAATAAGCTTGTGAGTGTTATTTCTCTTGTTACTTGATTGTCTATATCAATATATAATTCTATGAGACCATTTACTAATGTAACAACGTCACCTTCTATAATTTGATAGCGTTGGTGAGGAGTGAGATCATGGCCGTTTAAAGCTGTTCCGTGTTTACTATTTAAGTCTTCCACATAGAGATAACCATTTTTAAAAGAAAAGACGCAATGCTCCCGAGAAACGAAATTATTGAATATAAGAAAATCAGCTTTAGAATGTCGGCTGGCTCTACCGATTATTACTCTAGTACCTTCGTGTAAATATGCGTAGTCTCCTCTTTGTTCCATTCCAATTGAATTTAGCATAATTTTATATGCGTCGTACTTCATCTAAAATCCTTCTTTCTGAATAGAGAATATTTCAGAATTTTCATTTAATTATTATGTAATTCTCATTTTCATTCTATGGTACTTATCATAACTCAAT
>NZ_JBALMO010000154.1:0-20600 GCF_036963345.1 Bacillus sp. JJ722 | reverse complement strand
GGCGGGAGAGTGTCGCGAAAGTTAATACGGTTTCAACGCGGGCAACTGCGATTATATAAAAATACGAATAAAGGGAGCGAGTGGAATGGAACTTAAAGAACTTATGGGAGAAAAGTGTGTAAAGGTGATTGATCGTCAAAAGTTGAGAATGGGTCTACTTGGAGAGCTATATGAGGCGTGGCATATACCCGGTAAGGCTGGAATCTCACGGAAAGAATATGAAGGGAATAAAGCAGAGAATGCCTGTGCTTATCAATATCTAGAGGATAAGGGCTATATTAAAAAGAGGTGCGTTATGGTATCAGAGGCTCCTGGCGCTAAATTTAATCACATGATTCTTATTACATCCGAAGGAATTGATGTCTACGAGGAATGGCTTGTTAAAGGTAAATAACAATAAATAGGAAGTGGAGCTCGCTATAATGGCGGGCTTTGTTAAGTTACTTTGATGTAGAGATGAATTACGTGTCAGTAACTTTATATCTTCGCATCCGTATATGAAAAAGAACTATATAAAAAGACTTAATTAAAAAGAATAAGTACTTTGCGGTGTCAGTAAATACGTACATAGTAGTTTTTGACACTAAGAAGAACTATTAATTAAGAAGAACCAATATTAACAAGATAAAAGATTGCAAACCTTCCATTTCATTTCAGGTTCGCGAGGTTATTTTATTAAAAGGATACTCTTTTATAAAGTATGTTCGCGCCAAGTGACTAAAAGGAGCGATGGTGCAATCTTTTAGTTTAGATAAATAAGTTTAGTTAAATGAGTATAGTTTGTCTTCAAACTGTGAGGGGCGCCCTTACCGTAATTTGCATCCCCTCCCTTCAAAAATCACCAAAAGTTTCGGGCGGATCAATTAAATAATAGATATTCGATGTCCTGCGAAGGGCGACTATAAAATCCCTTGATTTTCACGGCGTTTTAGCCTTCCTAGCTGTTTCGACTGTAAAGTATAAGCGACGTAATTTTGACGTCTATTTGCGCGGGATTATATCGCAGAAACAAAGCTTAGTCGTGACGATTTAAAGCCGGGACAGAAAGCTGCGATTGTTATTAGGTTGTACTACGAGGAAGAAAAGCAGATGGCGGTTGAAAGAAAAAAATGTCACAGTTCGGGAGTGTTGCGGTAAGCCCAGATTTGGTCTATCCGAAAGCTGGTAAGGTGGCGTCTGAATTAGCAAAAAAAGCAGGTATCGGTTAAGACGATAGGTGGTGCGAAGAAAATTCAACTGTAACAAATGTTACGGTTGAAAAAATTGAGGGGGGAGATGGAAAGCTAGGCACGACGGTACGCATATTGTGCGTATCCTTTCGAACGAAATGCAGATTGAGTTAAGGTAGTTTCCTAAAATAGTAATCTGTGGCAATATTGTAATTAACATGTGTCACGTGACACACAAAGGAGTGCTTGCAATGGAAGTAACTAAACTAGAAATTTCGAAAATTATCACTAATCCGAACCAACCGCGAAAGCATTTCGACGAGGAACGCTTGCAGGAGCTTGCTGACTCGATTGAAAGTGACGGTCTAAAATCTCCTATTCTAGTAAGACCTGCCGGCGATTGCTACGAAATTGTACAAGGCGAGCGCCGTTTTCGTGCCAGTAAGTTAGCTGGACTAGATACGATCAGCGCGTTCATTGAAGAATTAACGGAAGAGGACGCGTTCCACCTAGCTGTTATAGAAAATATTCAGCGCGAGCAACTGACACCGATGGAAGAGGCACAGGCGTTTAAGAAGTACGTTGAGCTTGGGTATACGCATGAAGCTATAGGAAAAAAGGTCAGCAAGAGTCGTACTTATGTGACGAGTAGATTGCGCTTACTTAAGTTAATTCCGGAAATTCAGGATATGCTTGCTACGGGGAAATTAGCTGAGGGGCACGCTAAACAAATTCTAAAATTACGTAATGACTTGCCTGGTGAAACTGAAAACGAGAAGCCGTTTGAATATGCGCAGTTTTTATTTATAAACGACTTCAAGGATGTCGATAAGATTTCTGTTAACGATGTGAAACATTGGGCGGATAAGGTATTACGAGGAATGTTGATTTCTATTTTACGTGTGTTCAAAGAATATCAAGAAGAAAATCCGGTGTCTTTAGATGTTTGCCGTGAATTAAACATTAGTATTACTGATATAACTGAAAATCATTTAGAATTTTTGACCGACTCTGAAATTAGAGAACTACCAAAAGGAGCTAAAAAGTCAGAGATATATGCTAAGTTTGAGAACATAGAAGCACAGATTTTCGAATACCCGGGCGATTTGTCCGAATTGTGGGCGCAAAAACTACTGAAGGCTAGCGAGATTATTATTAAGCAAAACCTTCAGAAGATTGATGAGGCGCAAATCGGATTAGCGAAAGCATATGATGATGCGGCGGAAATGGAGAAGGGGGAAGCGAGTAGGGCGTTAATAGATCAAGCGAATAAAATCCGTAATATGGATTCTACGGAATTTTTTGATTATATTGTGTCGCGTGACACATTTGGGAAAATAAAATAGGGGTATTTTTCGTGTTAGTACGGCTATACGTATTAGACAGAAGATATTAAAAACGCTCGCCAGCGTCATGTTGGCGAGCTCTTTTTATTTGTGGGCTTCGCGAGGGATGAGATGTAAATTCGTCCATATTTTCGTAGTTAGTACGGACTTTATGGCGGAATGGTTATATTTTTACTCATTTGCGGCTTATGCGCAATAGATAACTTACTTTTAGTAGTTAGTACGGCTTATTTTATAGAGGGCAGTCGCGTATAAGGGAGAGAAGAGGCTTGTTATTTTGCGCGTAGTACGGCTTATATTTTTAAGAATGATAGTACCGAAAACATCTCATATGCTGCTTTACATTAATAGGGGGCAAAAACGTCAAAACGTTACGTATTAACTTATAGGGGGGACTGGCGTCTTATTAGTTATCTAGCCTTCATAGGAGGTATTTTTAGTAGTTTCGTGGCTATACTTTTCGGAGGGGTAATTTTGAGACTTAGTTGGCTATACCTTATAGGTAGATATTTTTAAAATAGTAGGGTTACAAAGTGCCAAAATGTCTGCCTTATATATGTAGAGTATTTTCAGGAGTTTCCGAATAAACGGATGCTCCTTTTTTAATGTCTAAATTTAATTGAAATGGAGCGATGTACATGAACGAAATTACAAGATTACTAGACGAGGTGCTTTTCGAAAATCAAGGCGGCAACTATGTCCCAAAGCATCCGAAAATCAAGCGCACAGTATTCGGACTTGTGACGTCACTATCGCGATATGGTAGTTTTGAAGAAGGCGAGCTAATTGGTTCGTCTTTTTCTATTGCCTGGGAGGCGTTACGAACGTTCAAACTAGCAGACGGCGCAAGTTGGGACGAGGTTATCGACGGCTCTGACGAACTCAACCTTAATCGCGCAGTATTGGCGGTATGTAAACGACTTGAACACGAGTTGCCGGTAATAGCTAACCCAGATACAAAGCGCCTATATGATCCGGAAACGGGCGGAAAAACGCTAGTAAAAATTGATTTCGATTCGACTGACCGTCCTCTTTACGATGAGTCGGGCGAAATTATCGGCACAGTGGGCGACGGTGCAACGACGTCGTTTTTTAGTCCACAGGGCGAAGCGCAGCCGTTGCCGTTCCTCGAATGGTTTCGCGCCAACAGATACGAGTTCCTTACCGCCCGTCAAAACGAATTTATCGACGCTATTACGAGCATGGATTTCGCAAAGGATTCCGATTATGTGGAGGAGCGCGACTTTGCTGAGATTGTCGGTATGCAGCCACGCGACCTCGACCGGATCAAAAAGCGTATATGTGAGCGCACGTTGAAGGCGTGGGGTGAACGTCCGGAGTCGAAGTTGAGCAGACGAACCTTCACGTTGAAGGAGCGTTTAGAGAGCTTACGTGAGTTTATTGCGATAGTTGAATCGGACGAAAACTTGACGGAGCAGAACGCACAACTATCGGAATGGATTCGAAAGCAGGAGCGCGAGTATGGCGAAGACATTACCGACCGTATATATGACGTTTTTGCTGGCGATTTGAAGGCTACAAGAGGCTTTAGCGCATTTCTCGGCGGTAAGGTTGCGGTACTGGAATCGAGCTTATTATACCGTGTTTATGACATGATTTTGACGGAGGTCGAACGAATAGAATCGGAGATTGAGCGCGACCAAAGCACAGAGCCAATGCCGTTACGATCAACGGAGATAACGCCGGATATATTGGTGCGGATGGAGGCTCACAAGGAATTTAAGAAGACGCAGCCTTGCCGAGTGTATAGCGAAGAAGGTGAGGTTCAGCGTGAACTTCAGTATGAGCCGAAAGAGTACAAGGTGATGTCGTTGAATGCTTATGGAATACGTCATGATTTGCGCGATAATTAATTCAAACACCTTCCATTTTTCGGATTAGTACGGTCTGTATAGTACAGACAACTAACGCTCGCCAATATGGTGGGCAATAATTTAGTTGAAATTTACGCGAAGTAGGGGCATAAAACACGTTTAGTTATCTATGCACTATGAAGGGGAGTTTAATGCGCCATTTTCCGTTTTAGACACCTATAGGTGGGAACGTGAATTTTTCTAGTTAATAGGGGGTCAAAGTACCACCTAATCTATCTTATATAGTGAAGGAATATTTTAAGTGACGGCTTACTTTTAACTGATTTCGTATCTATGTATTATGAAGGGGAAATTATACGAATATATGACGAAAATTGATTTTTAATACCATATTTTCTGTATTTAGTTACCTATATAGACGCCGAAAGGTATGTACACTATCCATACCCACGGAGGAATTCAAAACATTTATAGAGTATGGTACTACCTAAAATGCTTTTTAGTCTGCTATATAGACGCTGAGAGGGAGTTTTATTTTTTCGTTTCTCGAATTGAAGAGGGTAAACTTTTCTAATATCTAATATAACACATGAAAATTCAATAGTAAATACGCAAATCCTCGGAATTTTTTTTTGGGGATTTTTTGCGTTCAAAAATAAGGGGGCTAATTTTATGAAGATAATTCAAAGTAACGAAGGTAAATGGTTTGACAGCGAAACAGGCGCCGAGCTGACACAAATTCCAGCAACGCGCAAATGTGAACATTTACTAACTGAGACGGGCGAAGTTGTCGCGAAACGTTGCGGAGGGCTTTGTGGAGAAATGTTACCGTTAGATAGTTTCAGTAGATGCGCTAAAGGCTTCGCGCAGAAACGATCGTATTGCAAAAGCTGCGAGAAAAAGAGAGTTCATGCGAATAGTCAGGGCGAGAATGTGTACGGGAAAGAAAAGCGACCGATCAAACCTAAAGCCGAGCGTGAATACGATGAAAACGGCTCATGTATCCGAAAGAAATGCCCTAAATGCGATGGTTGGCGAGAACGTGCCGACTATTACTCAGTGCCGAGTGCTATGGACGGTCTGAGTACACAATGCCGTAAATGTAGTTGGAGTATTATGAAGGAAGCGTGGGCAAAGTACCCAGAGCGATACAAAACCTACGGACACAATAGGCGCGCAAAGGAAGCTGCATTGCCTGGTGATTTAACGGACGAGCAGTGGTTGGACACGCTCGATATATTTGGAGGCGCATGTGTCTTAACCGATGAAACAGACGACGTTACGTTAGAGCACGCCTTGCCTATAAAGATTGGACACGGAGGCACAATATATTGGAACTGTTACCCGATGGCTGGCTCACTAAATAGTTCAAAGTCAGCGCGCAACCTATTCGAATGGGCGAAGGGGCGCGACGATATTGACAAGCCGAAATTTAATAGATTAATAACGTTTTTAGCTGATAAGTGCGGACTCACAGTCGATGAGTACCGTGCTTTTTATTATTGGTGCTTCGCGAATCCACGACTAACAGTTGACGAAATAGAGGCGGACGGCGATGTCGACTCGCTTAAATTGTGGCGTAGGAGCATCCGTAAAAATACCTAACTTATGGCATAAAGGCAAGTAAGGAGCAAGGGCGCGTCAACTACGCAATTATGTTCGGCGGGGAGCTTGGCGCGCAACTAATTTACGTTAATTAAAGGGAGCGATTTTATATGAACGAATTTTTCTATTGTTATTCTACGAATTTACACGATTTCTTACGCAGGAACGGTCAGCGCTACATTTGCGCAGGGCTACATGAAACTACGTTAAATAAATTTCGTTTATATCGTCGCACGGACGAACTGAACGCGCTACTTACCGAGTATGCGGCGGCTAGTCCAGCGAAGTAATTTAAGTTCCAACCGTTAATTTAAATCGATAATTCAAAGGGGAAATGTTAAATGACGAAACCATTCGAACCAACTAAGGACTTTACGATGGTGCATAACGCGCTATTTCAATTATATACGAAGCTTGACGATTTTAAAGGCGATCATATCGCGATGTACATGGTATTAATGTCGTACTATAACGAGCGCGAGGGCTACGCTTATCCGACGAAAGCCGACCTTGCATTACGATTAAACTACGGAATCAATAAGCCGGCACAGCTCGCGAAAGTATTAGAGAAATACGGACTGATTAAGTGTGTGTCGCGTAAGAATGGTAGCTTTGGTAGTAACGATATTTACTACGTTTACGCGCCGATTACTGATGCGCAAGAATTTAGCGCGAAATATGCGGAACAAGTAGAAGCATACGAAGAAAAGGCGACTAAAATGTACGAAAGAAATATTAAGAAGCCGAAGAAGGACGAAGCCGAATACGCAGAAATAACGGAAGGTGATCGCGGAATGACTGGAGTAACGAAAGAGTATTTCGAGAATTGGAAGGCGCTAGATTTATACCACCATGCAGAAGTATTCACTATTGCGGATTGCCAAAACTTTTATAACGAGAGTGGCGAAGTTATTGCTAGACATGGTTTCGGAGGCTTTCCTAACATTTACGAAATAAGAGAAGATTACTTTTCGAAGGAGGACGAAGCCGAAACGCTAGTTAATGATGAGTTAACGGCTTGGCTTTAGTTCTCGACGCACTATTTCCGTGCGTTCGACGCACTGTTTTAGTGAGTTCGACGCACTGATTCCGTGCAGTATAAATATTTACTTTATAAATACTTACTATATAAAGATTTATATTTGCGCAAGCTCATTCGTAAACTCATTCACTTGGCGCGAACAGGTTTTATATAAGAGATATCGCGATAATAGATATAAAGATATAAGGACGCGAGAGATTATTCGAAGAAGAATAGAAGGGGGAATAATGATGGCACTCAAATCACTTGGCGCAGAACACCACCTCGCAATTAAGTATTTGGCGCTCCCGAAACGTGGGGGCAAGACGTATGAAGAAATCGCAAAGGAGTGCGGTGTTCACGTTAATACAATTGGTAACTGGCGTAAAGACACGTTATTTGAGCGAGAGTTAAAGCGTCAGATTGTACGGAACACTCAAGACCGATTGCCTGAGCTAATGGGCGCGATGATTGATAACGCAATTGAAACGGGTAATGCTGCGGCTGCGAAGCTTATCTTGACTGCTAACGATATGCTAACGGATCGTGTCGAGGTTAATACGAGTGAGAATGGCGGACATTCTATCGAAGACATTAAGGCTAAGATTGCGCAGTATGAAAGCAAATCTACAGACGGTAGGTAATGGCGCCATATAATAAGAAGAGACTCGGATGAGCTATTGTAAGTCGTTGTGTATCGCGATAAATAAAGGCGATTACATCGGCTGCAAGCTCTCGGCGCGTACCTGTCCGAAATTTTTCAGCTCTGCGACCGTCTACAAAACGGTTATTAAAAAGACTGTAAAATCGATGCAATTAAGTTAGTCTATAAACTCATACGTTAGTTTATTTACGCGTTTATAAATCATAGTTGACGTTTCCATACGTTTTGTGTACTATTTAAGTAACGAAACTAAAGGGGCGGTAATTATGAAGATAGGATATGCGAGGGTAAGTACGAAAGACCAATCGTTAGATTTACAGATGGACGCGTTAAAAGAGGCGGGCGTTGAGCGTATCTATTCCGAAAAGGAAAGTGGCGGTAAATGGGATCGTGCCGAATTAAACCGAATGTTAGAAGCGCTAAGACCTGGCGACACCCTTATCGTATATAAGCTCGATAGACTGGCGCGTAGTGTTAAGCAACTGTACGAAGTAGCGGATATACTAAAGGAGCTTGGCGTAGGGTTAGTTAGTATACGCGAACAACTAGATACGAGTACGGCGATGGGGCGCGCTATGTTCGGGATGATAGGTGTTATGGCAGAGCTAGAGCGCGATATGATTATAGAACGTACGCAAGCAGGACTACAAGCAGCACGCGCAAGAGGGCGCAAAGGCGGACGTCCTAAAGCTGACGCAGATAAAGTAACGCAAGCGTTGGCGATGTATGACGAAGGCAAAGCAACTGTTCGCGAGATAACAGAAGCAACAGGAATAAGTAAAGCGTTGTTGTATAAAGAAATAAATAAACGAAAATAAACGAAGTCGGGCGAATGAGCTACGGCTTTTTCTTTTTGCGCGAAAACGGCTGACCCCCGGCACACCCCCACCCCCATCCCGAATTTCTGCATCTAGTGAATTTTAAATGCGCGCACCGATTTTAACTTTTGAAATTGCGTAAAATCAAAGGCTATTAGACGTTTGAACCATCGCCGAGGGCAATTATACCTTTCGCGTACAGAACGGCTAAACCGACGTAAAAAACAAGCAAAAAGGAGGCGGTCGCTATCGCATGGGTGAACGGAAAATGGATTAAACGGGACGAGCGAGCAGAGCTAATCGACACATACTCGCAGCTTATTGGCGCGATGCTTGAACGAAAGAAAGACGGCACGTTGCTCGATTCAGAGTACGAAGAGTTAGCGGAGCATATCGATGAGTTTGAACGCTTGAAACGAATACATCGCGCGGAAGATGACCTTATGTACTTCTGTATCGAGTATTTTTCCGAAAGTGGCAATCCCGAAAACTTAGGGAACTGGGACGGCTTTGACGTTATTAAGGCGGAAGACGCCGTAGCATTTCACCGTGAGATTTGTGGCATTATAGACGACATATCAAACGTGAATACGAATGGTAAGGTAGCGGTAGCGGCGCCTAGATCGCACGGGAAAAGTACGTATTTATCGCGTGCCACTCCATTGCGCGAGGTTATATATCGTAAACGTCGTTATATCATGATTATCTCGGAGACTCCGAATGTTGCTGCGGCTAACTTATCGTGGATAAGTGGCCAACTTAAAACGAATAAGAAATTGCGCGAAGATTTCGGGCCATTGCTTTCGCCTAAAGGAAACGAGAAAGATAACTCGATGGAGTTTATCGCGTGGGAGCAACGCGGAGAGGAGCAGCGCGACCTTGCGTTAGTGCAAGCGGCATCGACCGGCGGAGCTATTCGTGGGCGTAACTGGAACGGCGTGCGACCGGATTTAATTGTCTGTGACGACTTAGAAGATGCGCGTCCGGGTGGTAATGCATCGACGAAAGAGCAACGCGAGAAGTTGAAAGAGTGGTTTAGCTCGTCAGTGATTCCGTTAGGTGACGCGAAAGGGAAGCGAACGGCTTTCGTTTACATGGGAACAATAGTTCATATCGATTCGTTGCTTAATCACGTTATTCATAACGACCCAGACTTCAATGCGACGCTATTCTCCGCAATTATCGAGGAGCCGGTTCGTAATGATTTGTGGGAGCAATGCCGAAGTATATATAACGATATTACACTCGAAAAGAAACAGCGCGAAAGTAAGGCACGAGAGTTTTACGAGGCGAATCGCGAGCAAATGGACGAAGGTGTCGAGGTTCTTTGGGAAGAAGCGCAGCCTATTTGGCGCTTGTATACGTGGAAATGGAATCACGGTTCAAAGGCGTTTAATACCGAGTATCAAAACAAGCCACGCGACGAAGAGTCGCAAATTTTCGACCCTGAGACATTCCGTTATTATGACGAATCTGATTTACTCGACACTTACGGACGCGAAATGTCATTAGAGTATTACGCGTTTTGGGATATCGCGACAGGAAAGAGTTCACGATCCGATTATAACGCGATTGTTACCGTCGGAATTAACCGAACTACGGGCGTAATATTCATTAAGGATGCTTGGGCTAAGAAGTGCCCGGCACATGAGGCGCTTAACGTAGCAGTCGATAAAATAAAAGAATATGAGCACCGTGTATTCCTGATAGAGACTATCGGTGTTGGTCATGATTTCTACAGGCAATTGCGCGAACGTTTATCGAAAGAAAGAATATTTCGTACTAAATTAAAACCAATTACACATTACAGCTCGAATAAAGAAAAGCGTATCGAAGCGCTAGAGCCTATCTGTGAAAGTGGTTTTTTGCGTTTCAATAAAAAACACAGCTTATTACTAGAACAATTGGAACAATTTCCTGACGGGAAACATGACGACCTTGCTGACGCACTTTCTGGCGTGGTCGATCAGATTGGGAGTGGGAAACGACGACAAGTATTCAGTAAAAAGCCTGCAAATATGTAAGTAAGGAGGTCGGTAGCTTGGGACTGTTTGAAGTAGGCGGCTATTATCCGCCAATTGAGCATAAAGAACGTATTGATCGCTATAGAATCAATAAATTAACGGCGCTTGGGGAGCACATTAAAGTTTTTCCTACGGATTCATTATCTGACCCGCAACGCGCAACAGCTTATATCGCGGTAAACTTGCCGGGACTTATTTGTAAGAAATCAGCGGACTTCCTTTTCGGTGAGACGCCTATCTACAGCGCGGGTAAGGATGATAATTCGAAAGAACAAAAGGCAATAGAGCGTTTAGTTGAAGAAAACGGACTTAACACAACTAATTATGAATCAGCTAAAGCAAACGCCTTTCGCGGTGATTCATTCTATAAGATTCGGTGGGGTCAGAAATATGGCGGGCACGAGCCTGCAACAATCGACCCGTTCCGTGTGTTTATCGAATCTCAACGAGCTGAGTATGTATTCCCTGAAACATTGCCGGGCGACAGTAATACCATTTATGCGTATCATATCGCAGTTCCTCAAGTAGTCGAAGGGACAGGCGATGAAGAATGGGAACTAGATATTGAGTCGCACTATCCAGGGCGGATTGAATACTCGAAATATAAAATCGAGCCATTCAGTTACGCGGACTACGAGAACGCCATCATCGAGTGGAAGATTGTTAAACAATTACCGGATGACCGTGAAACAGTGAGTACAGGTATATTAGAACCTCTTATTGTACATGTGGCGAACTACTCGTTAGATGATAGTTGGAATGGAATCGACGACTTAACGGAGAACCTAGCGTTGTTCGCTGAACTTGATAATCGGTTGTCCAAGATTGCGGAAATCTTAGACAAGCACTCCGACCCGTTAATGGTTGTACCTGAAGGGACGCTCATCGAGAATGAAAATGGAGAGCCGATATTCCGTGCGGGACGGGATAAAGTATTCGAGGTTATGGATCGAAAAGAGGTTACTCCGCAATACATCACATGGAACGGGCAGCTTGACAGTGCATTTCGTTCTGTTGATTTAGTAATCGATCAAATCTTATCTGTCGCGGAATTACCGCCAATCGCGCTGGGTAAAGGTGATAGTGGAACGTCAGGCGCATCGGGATTTTCTATCAAGTGGCGAATGAATAGCTTAATTTCGAAAGTCAATCGTAAACGTCAATATTATGATAGAGCGCTTAAAGAAGTTTTGACGATCGCGCAAAAATTGGAACACGCGCAAGCTGAAGAAACGCCCGATTATGAAATCACTGTTCCAAAAATCAAGTTCCAAGACGGCTTACCTAATGACGAAATGGAGCAGGCAACTATCGCGAACATTCGAACAGGCGGCAAGCCTACGAAATCACAATTGACCGCAATTATGGAATTGCAGGAATGTACTGAGGAGCAAGCAAGGGCGGAGTTGAAGCGTATTGAAGATGAGGAGGCAGCGGCAAGCACCGTTAAAAGCTCCGTTTTTAATGAACCGGAGGCGGTTGAATGATGCAGCCACCACAACCAAACTACGATTATGATGTTGCGAAACTTATAAAAGCTTACGAATCTGCGTTCGATAGAGTATTGCGTGAGCTTGAACGTGTTGATTTAGACAATTTTACGCGCGCAAATCAATTAGCAACACTTAAGTCTATCGCGGAAATTCTCGCTCAACTAGACGTAACAGCAGGTGATTGGGCTGCGTTACACCTCGAAAAAGCCGTTCAAGATGGTATTGTTAATGCTATTTTGGCGCTTGAAGTCGTATCGTCCGTCGCTGAAGCTGAGGCAATCGTTACTTTTAATAAGATTAACAAGGCGCTAGTAGAGTCCGCAATTGCCGATACACAAGCCGACCTATTGGCGGTTACACAAAACGTTAATAAGAAGGTGCGCGCTAGTGTAAGAAAGGTTAGTTCTGAGGTTATGCGTGCCAATTTAACGCGAGGCATCAACGGAACTCAGTCGTTATCGCGCGATATTATGGCGGGGTTGCGCGAGGAACTAGGCGCATCGTTAAATAGTGCAATTATTGATAGTGCGGGACGTAGATGGCGCCCTTCTCATTACGTAGATGTATTAGTTCGTACGAAAATGATGGAAGCGCACCGAGAGTCTACCATTAATGAAGGCGTTTCTCGTGGCGCTCTTTACGGTGTTGTTTCGAGACACGGGGCGAAAGATGATTGTGCAAAGTGGGAGGGCAAAGTGTTGAAATTAGTGCCGGATGCGCCAGGCGACTATACGTATGTCGGCGACGTACCACGTAGGCAGTTATTTCACCCATGCTGCAAGCACACATTATCGGTTGTAAGAAAGCCGGAAAGATATGCTTAACTATTAAAAATTCGAGGCGTAGCTCGTAAAACACGAAGGAGGATATTATATGAAAACTATTAATACAATCGAAGGTTTATTATCGTTGAACTTACAATACTTCGCGGATGGAGAAGAAGCTGATACCTCGTCGGACGCGACGGAAAACACGGAAATATCGGCAGAAAAACAGCCAGAGCACATGATCCCGAAAACTAGATTCGACGAAGTTAACGCTCGTTATAAAAAAGTGCAGGCACAACTCGACGAGATTATGTCCGCACAAAAAGCGACAGAAACGAAAGCGCAAGAAGAGGCGGGCGAGTTTAAGCAGTTATACGAAAGTATTAAGTCAACGCACGATACATTAGAGGCGCGCAATAAGGAGCTTGAGGGCGTTGTCGGCGAGTTATTAAAGTCAAAGCTTGAAGGAATTGCAGAAGAATTTCATGATTTAATTCCGGACAACCTTACGCCGGAAGCGAAGCTTAGTTGGATTAACAAAGCTGAAGCAAAAGGATTATTCGGCAAGAAAGAACAGAAGCCGGTTGGTACTCAGACTAACGGAGAAACCACCAAAACAACTATGACTAAGGAACAATTTCAAAAACTTGGCTACCAAGAGAGGACAGCAATTTTCGAAAGTAACCCCGAACTATATAACAAGTTGAACAAGTAGGAAATCCCTGCTTGTTTTTATTTTACCCAAAAACATAAACAAGGAGTGTTTTAATTTATGGCACAAACAAAACTAGAAAACTTAGTAAATCCACAGGTAATGCAGGATATGATTTCAGCCGAGCTTCCAAAGGCTATTAAATTCTCACCTATCGCAGAGATTGACTACACATTACAAGGGCAGCCGGGCAATACAGTAACCGTTCCTAAGTTTAACTATATCGGTGATGCTACAGTTGTCGCAGAAGGTCAACCAATCGATTTAACGCAAATAACTACTGTGACAGACCAAGCGACAATTAAGAAGGTTGCAAAAGGTACTGCGATTACTGACGAAGGTGCACAGTCTGGTCTAGGCAACCCGGTAGAACAATCGAAAGGTCAAATCCTTAAATCATTAGCAGCAGGCATTGATAACGAAGTGCTGGCAGCCATTGCAACAGCACCGATTAACTACCCTGCAACCGAATTTAACCTCGACACAGTAGATAACGCAATCGCACTTTTCAACGATGAGAGCGACATTGTAGGTTCTATGGTTCTCTTTATGAATCCTAAAGACGCGTTAAAACTACGTAAAGCAGTAGCGCAAGATTGGGTACGCCCATCTGAGTTAGGAGATCAAATCCTAATCACCGGTACTTTTGGAGAAGTTTTAGGTGCGCAAGTAGTACGCTCAAATAAACTTGCGGAAGGTACTGCATATATCGTTAAAAAAGGGGCTTTAAAATTGTACATGAAGCGTGACGCATTTGTTGAGTCGGATCGCAACATCGTAACGAAAGAAACTGTAATAACAGGCGACCAGCACTTCGCAGCTCACTTATACGATGATTCTAAAGTAATAAAAATCACTGTAGCGGGTGCCTAATATGGGGATGCTTATACACATGACAATTCAACGGAATAAACAACAAGCAGAAATGTCGCGTGAGGAAAAGAAACCGGAGGCAAAGCCGAAAAAGGCGCCAGCTAAAAAAGCCTCCGCAAAATAAGGAGGCGAAAGCATGACGGTTAATATAACTGACGCGGATTTATATATCGCGCAAAATGTAATCGACATTGACGATTGGACGGAAACAGACGAGGCGAAAAAGCAACGGATACTTAACGTTGCCGACTCGACGCTTAAGAGTAAATATCCTAAGTATGAGATACCGGACACTGCTGTCTATGAGTTCGCGCCGATACTGGCAATCGTATTTAGTGATACGTACAAAATGCAACGTTACGGTGTTAATAGCTTCTCCGTTAAAGGTATATCGTTCTCATTCGCAGGTGATAGCGCAGAATTAGAACAATTAATCCCGAAACGAGCAGACGAATTAATTGCCGAGGTTAACGGTGAAGTAACGAAGCCACGTAGGCGTATCGGAAGGTCGGTGCGCTAATGGCCCTTTTACCACTTAAGCAGTCCATAAAAGTAACGCGTCAAGGTGAGCCGAATGAGTGGGGCGAAGGCGGAACGCCGGAGGTATTCAATTTGAAATGTCGTGTCGATGAGTCGTCACAAGTCGTACAAAATAGACTAGGTGCGGAGGTCGTTGCAGGAATGGAAATCACATTAGACAAGCTCGCAGATGTTCGTTATAGCGATGTGATTGAATTCACTAACGAATTAGGAAACGTAGTAAAACGTGAACCTATCCGCATAGAAGTAGTGCGTATGATTACGGGCAAGCCGGCACTAACCGTCGTCTACGCGTAATGGAGGGGTAATATGGCGAAATCATTTAGCTTAGATTTGAGTGGGTTGGCTAAAGCACTTAATCAGTCGGCGGCTTCCGCCGCAAGAGGAGCTAGACAAGGGTTAGACGATGTCAAAGACGACTGGGTCAAGGAGTCTAGGGACGTCGCGCCTTTGAAAAAAAGAAACTTACGCGATCAAATTAACGGCGAGCTAGAAGTTAGCGGATTAGATTCCGAAGTTATTGTTACGGCAAACGCAAGTCAAGATGGCTTTAATTACGGTTACTACATTCACGAAATGGACGCGGGCGGTAAGAAATTACGCCTTTCTGGCGCTGAAAAGAAATTTATAGACAAGCCGGCAGAATCATCCGAAAGTGAATGGTTACGTTGGATAGAGGAAGGTATTGAGGAAGAATTGAGACGAGAGGGATGGTAATTTGGTAGATATTAAGACCGAAATTGAGAGTATACGAAACTTTATCGCGCCAATTCTACTTAATGTCTCTTTTGACCTCCAAGGTATGCAAAAAGAGTATTCCGGTAATGTTATCGCGATTGATTTCGAGTTAAGTAATAGCACTACCGAAACCAACGCTACCTATCGACTTAACCACACTATACAGTTAGTTTATTTCGGAGAAAGTGCGCTTGATTGTCTTAGTAAAATGACAAAAGTTGAGCAAACAATGAATAACTCACACCAAATACCTATTAACGGAACGGCTCGGTACTTACGTATCGAGTCTTTTTCGTTATCGAAACCATTCAAAACGGAGACACAAGGCGTTCACGCGATCATCGGTATGTTGGAAGTTAGTTTGCGCGTATTAAGACCGCAGCCAACTTATGAAAAAATCGAGAATGTTTATTTTGATGTTAATCAAGAGTTTACACAATCGCAATGCAATAAAAACCTAAAGGAGTGATTTAATGAGTAACGGTGGAACTTGGGATACTACGTCCCTGCCAATACGACCTGGTATTTATATCAATTTCGTAGAGGCGGCAATTGCTCAGATAACAGGTGGGGCGCGAGGTATAGTCGGCATTCCTGTTTTCAATTACGATACTACTGCCACGGCGGGTAAATTTTACACTTTCGAAAATGAAAAAGAAGCCACCGACGTATTAGGCGGGGCAAACAATGACGCAGTTTTACGCGTGTTACAAGGCGGAGCAAAAGAAGTGCTAGTATACGCTGTACCTGCTCAACAAGTGCCCGAAACAAACGAACAGCAGTTTATCGATTTGCGCGATGCCTTTGAGGCGCGACCGTTTAACGTATTTGTATACCCTAACGAAGTCAGCGCATCGGAGCAAGACAACACTTTAGCTTGGTGTAAACGCAACCGAGAAGATGGTAAACACTTTACGGTAGTATTTGGTGGCACGGCAGCCGAGGATCAAAACCCAGAGGACGGAAACGCGCGATCAATTCGTCTAGCGGACTTGTACGCGGTCAATCTAACAACAGGAGTCGTTTTAAGCGACGGCATTGAGCTATCATCCGGCGAATTTTCTTCATATATTGCGGGTTTAATAGCGGGAACTCCTATTAATAAGTCGATTACGTACTCACAAATTCCGGTTGTTGACGTAACGCGCCGACTGAAAAATAGCGAGATTAAGACGGCACTAACTAGCGGATCGCTGGTACTTGTTCACGACGGCCGTAAGGTGAAGGTTGAGCAAGGTATTGTGACGAAATCTGACGAACAAAAACGTGGCAAGATTCGCACAACTCGCGCAAGACAGGCGGTAGCCACCGACATCGCTGAAACTGCTTGTGATAACTATATCGGAAAAATTGACAATAACCCAGATGGGCAAGCGGCTCTGATAAGTGCTGTTAAAGCTTATTTAGAGACATTAGAAAATAATAACGTATTGATGAAACCAGTTGTAACGCTAGACCCACAACGCAAAAGCGAAGGGGATAGCGTTTTTCTTTTGGTTAGTTATACCGAAGTTGATTCAATGGAACGCATTTTCTTAACTATTAACGTCTAATCAGACGAAAAGGGGACGGTGAAAGACGAATGTCATTAGATACTACGCGAGTAATAAACGGTACGTTCGGGACTGTATATCACGAAGGTAATTGGGTTATGAATGCCAAGTCGGCAGAGGCGATTGTCGAGATAAATAAAGAAGAAGTTCCAATAGCCGGTACACGCTGGATTGGGCATAAGGTTACGAGTTTGACGGGCACAGGTTCTATTTCTATGTACAAAGTTACGTCGGAATTTATCGTGCTTATTGGTTCTATCGCGCAAGATGATGGGAAGCCGTATGTCACTGAATTGATTTTTAAACTAGCTGATCCAGAATCATTTGGCGCGGAACGCATCCGTTTAAAGGGTGTACAATTCGACCAGATTCCACTTGGGAAGTTCGAAGTCAACGCAATTGTTGAAGACGAGCTTCCTTTTACATTTAGCGGCTATGAATTGTTAGACAAAATTGAACAGGCATAATGCAGGCGAGCACCTTCGGGTAGCTCGCTTTAAATTTGAAAACTAACTCTTGGAGGTTGAAATATATGGATGCATTACAAGCACTTTTAACAGCGGATTTACACGTTACGAAAGAAGTAATTATTGATCGTTTAGGGGTGGCGTTTGTTATTAAACCACTTGACGGTAAACAGATTCAACAAATTACGAAAGAAGCTTCATTCGGAAATTCACTAGATGAGTATAAATTCGGTGCAATTGCTATCGCGAAGTCTTGTGAAAATGTCGATTTTAAAGACGCAAAACTACTCAAAAAGTACGAAGTTAGTACGGCGGAAGATTGCGTGCAAAAGGCATTGTTTGCGGGTGAAATCGCGCTATTACAGCAAGAAATAATGAATGTTAGCGGATTTAAAAACATTAACAAACAGGTGAGGGAAGCAAAAAACTAATCAGGGCGGGGGGTGAGGCTGCGATATTACATGCGATATTTCAGCGCCACCATATCCCGCCAGATGAGGTATATGCGAAAGAACCTAGACAACGCGCGTTTATCTACGCGTCAATGCAACTCGTGTTAGAAGCGGAGGAGCGTGAGCAAAGTAAACGGCGTGCGCGCCGAGGAAGGAGGTAACGCATGGCATATGATTTAACGGCTGCTTTACGTATTGATACTGGCGGCTTTGTACAAGGAATGCGCGACGCTTCTAGGCAGATGAGCAGTATGTCGAACAATGTAGATGCGGTTGACAACCAAGTGTCCGGACTTTCATCATCGCTGAGAACAATGGCGGGCGCGCTAGCTGGTTACTTCGCGGTAGATAGTATAAAGAATCTAGGCGTAAGTATGGTTGAAGCTGCGGCGGATGCTCAAGCACTCGGCGCACAGTTTGACCAAGTATTCGGCAAAGTAGAAGGCGATGCTCGAAAGTTAGTCGAGTCGTTAGGCAAGGACTTCGGCATGGTTTCTACGAGACTAGAACCTGCGATGGCGCAAACGACGTCTATGTTCAAAGGGTTAGGAATGGATACGCAAAAAGCGATGACGAAAGCTACCGAAGCAATTACGCTAACAGCCGACGCGGCAGCATTCTATGATAAGAGCTACGAGGATGCAAACGCGGCTCTAAACTCCTTCATCAAAGGTAATTACGAAGGTGGGGAAGCGATAGGGTTATTTGCTAATGAAACGCAACTGGCGGCATGGGCGTCGAAGAATCTAAGCCTTGACTGGAAGACGTTAGACGAAGCGGGCAAACAGGTAGCTCGTTTAGAGTTCGCGAAATCCATGCAAGGAGCTGCGGGCGCGACTGGACAAGCGAGCCGGGAATCGAACTCTTACTCGAATCAATTAGGTAACTTGAAACAGACGTGGACAGATTTAAAAGCGCAACTAGCGACTCCTATACTTGAGCCTGTGATAAATGGACTAAAGTCAATGGCGGAGTGGTTGGGTAAAATCGATACTGCCGCAATAATCGAGAATTTTTCAGCGTTCGGCTCATATATGAGTGGGATTTTTACTCCTGTTTTTAACGATTCAAAAATCGCGATCGAAGGTATTTGGAAAGCGTTCGAGAGTGTCGGTGGTGTAGAAATTGCAAAAGCTGCACTAGATGGACTGAAAGCCGGCTTGGAGTGGATAAGAGATAATTCATCAATTATCGTTGCGGGATTAGTTGGTTTGGGCGCGGCTTTTGGTACGTTGCAAGCTGTAGGCATGGTTACAACAGCATTTAATTTCTTTAAGACAGCATTAACAACCTCAACGGTAGCCACAACACTTCAAACGATTGCAACGAAAGGGCTTAACGCAGCATTAAAAGCAAATCCATTAATGTTTGTCGCAACTCTTATCGGCTTAGTAGTCGCAGCAGGAGTCAGCCTTTATCAGAATTGGGATGTCGTTAAAGCCAAAGCTGGGGAGTTGTGGGGAAAAACAAAAGAAGTCTTCGGAAACATTTACGAGTGGGGAGTCAATAAGATTCAGCCGGTAGTTGATTTCTTTAAGGGTTTAAGCGACACTTTCGGCGATTTTAAAGACGCGATCACAAGTTTTGAATTGCCCGATTGGGTGACCTCTATCGGTAGTACAATCAGCGGCGCAGCTAGTAAAGTTACCGGTTGGGTAGACGGTTCTCACGCGGGCGGGCTTAACTATGTTCCGTTTAATGGGTATATCGCGAGACTTCATAAAGGTGAACGTATTTTAACCCCAGAAGAAAATGCGAAGCTGAATAAGCTCGGATTAAATAATATCGCGACTCTAAGTATGCCAAATAGTGTTCCGTTAAATTATGAACCGAGATCAATCGTTACCAATAACTACACGGATAAAAAGACCTACCGCACAAATACAATCGATAGCGAAAGCGACGGGAAATCAGGCACGGGCGCAGTCAGCGTAAGTTTCGCAGGCGCGCAATTTACTGTGCGCGAAGAAGCTGACATCGATAAGATAGCGAATAGGTTCTTAGAAAAATTACGTGAAGCGAGGGAGGGCGGAGCATAATGACGTTGGAATTTTGGCTTTCATACAATAACAACGCAGAGAGATTGCGGTTGCCGGTAAATCCGGAGTCATTGACCGTCTCCTCTCCGTTTTCTCATACGGACGTTAGTGTGGCAGGTCTGGGCGAAGTATCGATATTTGGCGAGCGTGGGTTAAAGGAATTTTCGTTTAATACGTTCTTCCCGAAAACGTACAATCCGACATATTGCGCGTATACAGACTTTCCTACGCCTGACGAATGCATTGAAACAATCGAGCGTTGGCGAGACACGCGTCGCCCTATCCGTTTTATCGTAACGGGCACAAAAGTTAATTACGCGGTCACAATTCGGGAATTTGAGTACGACTTAGAACGCGCAGGTCACGCCGGCGACGTTTATTTTTCGTTAGCGCTTAAGGAATACCGATTCTTAACTGTTCGCGAAGAGACGGTCGGAAACAATAAAAATAAAAAACCGAAGAAAAACCCGAGACCGCCAGTCGT
>NZ_JBALMO010000153.1:0-29736 GCF_036963345.1 Bacillus sp. JJ722 | reverse complement strand
TTTGAACGGGATAAAAAAAACCCCTTACTTATAAGTAAGAGGTTATTTATTAAGCTCCTTATAGGCAATCACTTTCAGAGCTAATATTTCTTCATCTGTTAATTTATCTTGCACTTTATTCATGATTTCTTCTTTAGAAGCAGTACCGTTTTGAACCTGATTTTTAATATCATTTAACTCACTGATTCCTACTTTTTTAATAATAACTCTTGTAGCTTCCTCTTTCGTTTTAAACGGTAATTTACTTTCATCTACGTTCGCACCCTCATTAACCATCTTCTGTAAGTCCGGGTCCTTTTCGATTTCTTTCTTAACAGCATCTATTTGTCCACTATTCTCTAATTCTTCCGAAACAGCATCCATTACTTTAACGGAGGCCATATTAGTACCAAAATAATATACACCGTATCCGATTCCAACTAAAACAATGACAATCACTACAAACACTTTTAAGAATCTCATTAATATATTACCTCCTTCTAATGGTCATATGTGAATTTAATCGGTATCAATGAAATACCTTTAATCATTTTAACACTAATTTACTTTTTCTTAAAATATGAATATAAATCAATCAGTTTTGAAAATACCGTAATCTAACATATTTAAAATAACCATATTCATAGCATTATAAACTTCTGCCCTGTACAATTAGGATTACAATAGCATGCTAGGGGTGACATTCTTGGAAACATTACTCATTTATACTGACGATCTATCCAATAAGTTTTGGAAAATTAATGTCTTAGGGAACACTTTTACCATTACCTATGGAAAAATCGGTACGAGCGGAGCAGTTAAAACAAAGAAATTCGAATCAGAAGAAGAGTGTCAAAAAGAAAGTGCGAGTCTAATTAAATCCAAAATGAAAAAGGGGTATAAATTCTCTCAATCCTCCCAACTGATCGTGAAAGAAAGCTCCATGACAGAAGCTCTCTTTTGGGAGCTATTAAAGAAGGCCAAAACTAAAGGTGAGTATGCGGATGAACAAATCGAATGGCTTATTTCTCATTTATCAAGAAAATCCATTAAAGATATTGTGAAATTTGATTATATATTCAATACTCACTATAAAAAGTCATACACATCCAGCCTTTGGGCTGCAGCTTATATTATATTAGGTGGATGTTCAGATGATAGCTTTGATTACTTTCGAGCTTGGGTACTTTATCTAGGAAAAAAAGAATATGAAACTGCCATCAAAAACCCAGAGGCACTACTACCCTATTTACAAGATTTAAATGAATATGATGACATTCCTCAATTGGAAGAACTAATTTCCGTAGCTAGCACAGCTTATGAAGAGAAAACAGGTTTGGATGATGAATCCTATTTCGACATTTACAGTCAACTAACAAATGACCATTATGATCATCCAGAAATTGATCTCGATTGGGATGAAGATGATGAAGAAACTTTGAGCAAAATGTTTCCTTTATTGTGGAATGCCTTCGGAGAAACCCCACTAGAGTAATTACACCTACGAAAAATTTTTTTCATAAATAGAAAGTGCCAATAACAAGCACTTTCTATATCCATTTATAATCCGACTTTTAGAAATCTTACAAACTAATATAAAAAGCTATTCCACCATATGTTCAGGTAGAATAGCTTCTCGTTTTATTTACCTTTCTTCACAATGATTTGCCAGTTAGCCTCGCTCAATTGCTCAAATTCTGTAATTTCATGTCCAGCCGTTGCAGCCCATCGTGGAATACTTTCCGTTGCCTGCGTGCAGTCAAAATTAATGATTAACTCTTCCCCAATTTCCATTGTTTCAATTGCATTTTTCGCTTCCATTAATGGAAACGGACATACCATACCTGTAGTTTCTAATAACTTTGTCATTACAAATTCCTCCCTAATGATCCTTTAGCCAACATTTATCAAGAAAAAGCCTTCTAAATAGTCTGATGAACTTTTAAGCAGTTACGTTTGTTGTAGTGATCGCTTTAGATTTTTTGTTTTTGCGAATGATTGTAAAATATACCGCAATCCAGCATCCTAATAGGAAGCATACAGTCGCTAACCAACCTTGCCATGCGAAAAGAGCTGAGTTTACAAGACCATTTCCGATTGTACAACCGCCAGCAATACTTGCTCCAAAGCCCATTGTTAAACCACCAATTGCATTATTCGATAACGTCTTTTTATCAGGTAAACGAAAACGGAACTCTCCACTTCCTTTTGCAGCTATGAATGAACCAATAAAGATACCTAGGACAAGGAATACTCCCCAATCTAACAACGCATTATCACCTGTAACCAAATATTGAAGAACCTTTGCGCTCGGTGTAGTGATTCCTAAACCAGCATTACGACCTGTTGCTTCACTTAGAGGCCAAGCAAGAATGGCGATCAAACCCACCAGCGCCGCTGTTACGAAAGGATGCCAAGATTTCTCGAATAAGATATGAGCAAGACCTGTTTTCTTTGGCTTTAACTTTGCAACAAACAATTTAGGTTTCTTTAATTCTCTAAATACTAACGCCCCAATAATTCCCGTGAGAAGAGCTACTAATACCCAAGGTGAAATTCCGAATGTTTCAAAAATATATGCGTCACGAGCTCTGTAAGAAGTTAACTGATCAGCTACTGGCAATAGGATACCAAACTTTGTAATGGCTGCTCCTAACATATAACCAAACAAAGCGATCCAACTACCAATCAAGCCCTCACCTGCTCGATACCATGTTCCTGTAGCACAACCTCCTGCTAAAACCATCCCCATTCCAAAAATTAAGCCGCCAACAATTGTGCCAAGCCATGGAAGCGGACCTGTTTCTATAACAATATTTCCTGTATCCCGCAACAGGAAAACACCAATACTCTGAATCGCAATGACGATGAAAGTTGCTAAGAACATTCTTCCATCTCTCGCTAAAATAAGGTCACGATAAGCTCCTACTATACAAAATCGTCCTCTTTGCAAGACGAATCCTAATAATACCCCACATATAATTCCAGTTATAATCATTTGAGCCATGTTGTACCACCTCTTTTTTGCTATTTTTTACAATATTACTACAATTCGCATTAAAATACTATGATTAATATTAAAATAAGAAATTAGCCCATTTTCAAAATGAAAAATAGATGATTTTTTAGGCTAAACAAAAAAAAGCTGCCCAAAGTTTCGCCTTTGGAACAGCCTTTTTTACCTATTATGCTTTTCTTTCTTCTACATCAACTTGAGGAGTTTCCTCATCATGAATGTCCAGTTTCCCTTTCAATTCCTTGTCTTTCTTAATACGACTCTTACCCATTGCAAGTGCTGTAAAAACACCTATTACAATGAATACTAACCCTGTTAAGAAGACGATAGAGAATGATTCAGCCCATGCTGTAGCTATTCCTTTCACAACCATTTCTTGCATCTCTGCAGGAAATGGTAATGCTGATGGATTAACTAATAATCCGAATAACGCATCTGTTTTTTCAGATAGCGCTTGAAGTGCTTGTTTTACAGCCGGATCTGTTGCTTCCGAACTCACCTCACCCATTTTCGTACCGATTGATTGATTCATGACACTGTTCAATACAGTAACTCCAATCGTTCCACCAATCGAACGGAAAAACGTTGCGGCAGATGTTACTTGCCCTAACTGAGAAGATGAGAACTCATTTTGAATAGCAATTGTGATTGTTGGCATAACTAATCCCATACCAAAACCTAGAACAACCATATATAAATAAGCTTGCAATTGAGTAGACTCAAGTCCCATTGTGCTCATAAAATAAAAGCCGACTGCTGAGATTATCATACCTGTTGTTAATACTGTACGGAAAAGCACTTTTAATAATAATCGTCCGCCAATCACACTTGCAACAATAAGAGAAATCATCATTGGTGTCATGGTAGATCCTGCTTCTGTTGGAGAAACACCTAATATACCTTGCATAAACATCGGTACGAACATAATTGCACCAAACATACCAAGGCCTAATAATAAACCGAGTGCATTTGATACAGCAAATACACGATTCTTAAAGAAACTGAAATCTAAAATAGGTTCAACAGCTTTTCTTTCAATAAATACAAAGGCAACTAATAGAATGATTACTGCACCTATAATCGCCATTGATGTACCAGAAGCCCAAGCAAATTTATCTCCACCGAAAGTTAACCAAAGAAGAAAAAGAATAACAGAAGGAATTAATGTTACTATTCCTAAATAATCTATGCTTACTTTTCCTTTTCTAACTGGTTCATGCTTCAGTCCTACAAAGATTAAGATAGCTGATAATAATCCAAATGGTAAATTGATCAGGAAAATCCAATGCCAACTTACGTAATCAACAATCAAACCACCAAGAAACGGTCCGAAAACTGAACTTAAACCAAACAAGGCCCCAAAGATTCCTTGCCATTTCGCTCTTTGTTCAGCTGTAAAAATATCACCAATAATCGTTTGTGAAAGTGGCATAATCATTCCGCCACCAATACCTTGTAGTCCTCTATAAAGAACTAGTTCTTCCATTGTATTGGCTGTAGCACACAAACCAGAGCCAAGAATGAAGATAATTGTACCCAGTAAATATAGTTTTCTTCTACCATACAAATCCGAAAGTTTACCTACAATTGGTACTACTGCGGTAGATGCAATCATGTAGGCAGTTGTAACCCAAGCAAAAATACTAAATCCATTCAGCTCCGCAACAATGGTAGGCATAGCTGTACCTACTACTGTTTGTTCTAAAGAACTGAAGAACATTCCTATCATTAAACCAACTAGCACTAAATTTTTCTTAATGCCTGTATTATGACTTAGTTCCATAGCAATCCCCTTTTCATATATCTTTGCTTTCATTTTTTTACGTAAAATGAATTATAGTAAAAAGTGACCAGTCAGTCAACAGTAAAAAATAAGAAACGTTCATTTAATTAATGAACGTTATAGTTGTTCTCTATTGTATTTGAAAATAAGCAGCGATTTTATTTCGATACACTTTCAACTCTTCAACTTCATTGAAATTAAAAAGCATTCCTTGAATTACAGGAATTCTTGGTTTTTCTTTTTGAATTTCTTGTTCTAATACTTCTAATGAAATAGTTAAATCTTCTTTATTATCAATCTCCATAATAATCTTCTTCATCTTCGATAAGATTTCATGAAGATCCGTTTGGAAACAGCTTTTCGAATGTTCAATTAGTTCTTTCATTAAAATGTCATTTACTAAAGGCTTCTCGTTATCTAGCCCTAACACAATGTCATCCATGCGTCGTATCATGAATTCCAGGACTAGATTAACTCGAATCATTTCATTATTAAATAGCATGATCCTTAAATATGAATGAATCATACCCTCTAACATTAATGAAAGATCCCAAATAAATGGTTGAAGATGTTCTCCATATATATTCAATAAACCTTGTTGAAAGAATTGATGCATTTTAAGTTGCATTTTATACAACTCTTCTTTAATTTTTTCATTTAAAGGAATAGCTTGCTCTCTTGTCTGCATAATCATGAATTCTTTATTAGCAATGACACTTTCTAACACTAATTGGAGTTGCTTTATAAATTTTTCGCGAGGAGGCAGATCTTTATTCTCGTAATACAACATTTTTTGTTCTAATTGCTCCGAGTAATGTTGAAAGATGGCAAGCAATAAAGCATCCTTAGATTTAAAATATAAATAAAATGCTCCTTTTGATATTCCGCTCTCTTTTACAATTTCATTTATAGAAGTAGCGGAGTATCCTTTAGCAGCAAATAATTTAATCGCGGATTCAATGATTATTTTTTCTTTTTCTTTCATGCTGGCTCTCCTTATACTCTGCATAATCATTCAATAATAAAAAAATAAGTGCTGTTTAGTCATATAATATACGACCGACTAGTCAGTATTTTACAGTACAGGAACATTTCAGTCAAGGTAGTCCAAAACTCCTGATCCGATATCCTTCTCTAATCGTTTGATTAATTTATATACATTTTCCTCTATTAAATAAGGTAAGCACTTATAGCATTATGTGCTTACCTTGTTCTATTATTTATTGTTGTGCATCTTTGTCATCTTTAGAAGGTCCATATATTCCTGGTACCTTAACGCCAGCTTGATGCATCAGCACAGTCATTTGACCACGGTGATGGATTTCATGAGAAATCAACATTGATAACGTAGCACCATTTGGTTGAGGTTGTCCAAATACCAAACTTTCTGCAAGTAAATCTTCATCTTTCCATTGTTTCTTCACCGCTTCCAAAAGTCCTTGGCTCATTTGTTGATAGCCCTCTGCGATTTCTTTTGCAGAACTTGGAACGGCTGCTTGAGGAGCTGGAGAATCAAAATCAAGCCCTGTTTGTTTTGCAATTAGTCCTCCAACAACTACAATATGCCATGCTGTTTCACCTAGAGACCAATAACCAGGTGCAATTTCTTGTTTTAATGATTCATCCGTAAGCTGATCCATTAACTTTTGAGTAAGACTAGATTCCATTTGCCATACATTAAAAAAACCATCAATTGATTGATGCATGTAAACCCCTCCTTTATTCATTACAATAACATTATGACACACAACCACCTGAAAACCTTTAAATTTGTTTCACTTGCAGCAAATTATCAAATGATTGAAAAGTATAAAAACTCTAACATTCTTATAACCACTGTTTAGTGAACATGTTACAATAAAAAGTATCTTACTCTAATTAAGGAGACCTATATGATTACGCCAATCGATATTACTCAAAGTGAAATTGCGGCAGAAGTTTTAACTATTCAAACACCTGCATATCAAGCGGAAGCAAAATTACTTAATGTTCCTACTCTTCCACCATTACAAGATACCATCGAGAGCCTACAAAATTGCGGTGAAACTTTTTATGGATATTTTATAAATGAAACGTTAGCTGGATTTATTTCTTTCAAACAAGAAAAACACATAATAGATATTCATAGACTCGCTGTAAACCCAGCGTACTTTCGGGAAGGAATCGGAAAATCACTACTTCATTTTATTGAAAATTTACACGATTCAGCAACCAAAATCCAGGTATCCACTGGCACTGGTAACATACCAGCTACCACTCTATACACGAGATTTGGCTTTCAAGAAATAAAGAATATCATTGTATCGGAACAACTTTCTTTAACAGTTTTTGAGAAAGTTCTTACTAAAGACAAAAATGATTCCATATAAAATAGGATCATTTCTTAATTAATCTATTCACTGCGTTCGATTCCAGAACGATTAGGGTTTACATATGAAGGCACGATTAGGCAGACAGAATGGCTTTATGATCATTACGTAGATCACGCTGTTTATAGTATGTTAGCTGAAGAATGGTCTACTAAACAAAAAATAAGGGACTGATTATGTGATTCTCGTTAGTTCATGTCTAGCAGGTATTTCATGTCGATATGATGCAACTCATCAACTACAAGAAAAAATCCATCTATTAGTAGAGCAAAAGAAAGCAGTAATAGCATGTCCCGAATTATTAGGTGGGTTTACTACTCCTCGCGAACCAGCTGAAATAGTTGGCGGTACTGGAGAAGACGTTATTCATGGTAATGCAAAAGTTATTTCTCGTTCTGGTGAAGATGTAACAAAGCAATATGTAGAAGGTGCCTATCAAGCGTTAGCTATAGCACAACAAGTACAAGCAACGCATATCGTTTTAAAAGAAAACAGCCCTTCATGCGGTAGTAAGAAGATCTATAATGGAACATTTTCCGGAGAGAAAAAAGCTGGGGAAGGTGTGACGACTGCCTTATTGCGCTTAAAAGGATTTCAAGTCATTTCTGAAGAAGAATTTGCGAGCGTTAATTTCTAATTTACTACCCATAAGAAGTAGGGGCTGTCCAATAAGTCTATTTACTACTTTTGTTTGATTGGTGGGAAAGTAATTCTCTAAATTTTTTTTAGAAGATACATGGGTTTCATCTAGACCGAAAGCGCCAAATATAGGTACTCTAACATAATCAGCCGAGTTTATCTATTTCACGTAAACTACATCAGAGGGCTAACAAAGCGTAAAAGGGCGTTCGAAAACACTTTTCGGACAGCCCTCTGCATTTTTTACTTAGTCCCAATTATTTTATCAACAATACCGTATTCCATCGCCTCTTCTGCACTCATGAAGTAGTCTCGCTCCGTATCTTCACATACTCTTTCAATAGGCTGCCCAGTACGGTTAGCAATAATTTGATTCGTATGTTGTTTTAACTTTAATATGCGACGAGCAGTAATTTCGATTTCAGTTGCTTGCCCTTTCACTCCACCTAATGGCTGGTGAATCATAATTTCACTGTTAGGTAATGCGAATCGTTTTCCTTTCGTACCAGCGAGCAACAGAAGTGCACCAAATGAGGCAGCCATTCCAGTACAAATTGTACAAATGTCTGGCTTAATATAATTCATCGTATCAAAGATTGCAAAGCCAGCCGAAGTTGATCCTCCAGGACTATTTATATAGATGGATATATCTTTCTCAGGATCTTCAGCTGCTAAAAACAGCAATTGCGCAATGATATTGTTTGCAACTTGATCATTGATTTCATCACCAAGCATAACAATTCGATCTTTCAAAAGACGTGAATAAATATCATAAGAACGCTCGCCTTGTTTCGTTTGTTCAATTACATAAGGAATCGTAGCCATTTGTAAAACCTCCCATTATTATTGGTTTATGCAACCATAGAGAGTGTAGGAGAAGTCGATGTCTTCCTTGGCTTATAAGATGTTCTAACAACATGTGCCTCTGTTGCAAGCGATGGAATCGATGGGATGAGCTGAATGAGCACAGTTGGATCTTGTTGCTCGATAACATTCTGAAGAAGATTCAATAAGCTACATCGTTCCTCTTCATCAACCAGTTCACCATGAAGCTCTTCTTGATTCATATCTGATATTCGTTTTTTCGTACGATGTAATGAAGCTTTTACGGCAGTTTCCGTCGTTGCCATCAACAGCGCGATTTCTTTGGCTTGATAAAGAAATACTTCTTTCAAAATAAAGATAACCGATTGCTTAGGTGTTAATCGCTGTAGCATTAGCTCCAACATTTCCGTCGTTTGTGATGATGGAGAAACTTGTTGTTCATTTATTACATCAATATCGCAATCAAGTACTTCAAAGCGTCTTTTACGTGTCCAGTCAACCCATTGATTATAGGCCATTTTTGTTAGTAATGATTTCGGTATGTTTTCTTGATCCGCGTAATGGTTAAATGCTTTCAATATCGCTTCTTGCGCAAGATCGTCACCATCCCATTTATTCTTGGATAAATAGTGACAATACTTAATAAGATGACCATAATGCTCAAGTATAGGGCTGTGTTCAACTTCCATCTTACTCATTTCCATCCACTCCTTAATACCCTCTCTACTTCTTAAACGAATTGAACTCGAAAAAAGATACGGGGTCTAAATCTTTTTACAGGAAAACAAATGGAACTTTTTCCATATTTCGTCCGTAATTTAAAAATAAGGACAAATTAGGGGGAAATATAGGCATGGGTAAAAGACAACTCATAGGGATTTTAATCGCCGTTATTGGGATTTGTATTGCCATATACGGATTCAGTATTTCATCAGATCTAGCTGAAAATAAAATTTTCAGGAGTTCAGGAATATTGATTTTCTTTGCAGGCATTTTCACAATACCTGAATATAAAAAAGTAAAGCGGTAGTACTCATACATATGCAAAAAGCATCGAATTCGATGCTTTTTTCTTTCTATTGATAATCATAATAATCCTGTGTCTGGTAAGATTCAAATCCACATTTCTCATATAAGGAAAGAGCATTCGTATTCTCCGTCGCCACTTCGATATAAATATCATTATGTTCCTCTAATCTAACAATTTGAGTCAATGCACTTCTGCCATACCCTTTGCCTTGATATTGTGGATAGACTACAAATCCGTATATCCAACTTTGATCAAGTTCACATTGAATATGTATTTTCCCTACAATCACGCCGTTCCATTCAATTATATAAGCAGTACCCTCTTCGATTTCTTCGATTTCTCTACGATACTTTTCTTCATTATCGTACTCTTCACCAAATCCGACTGTATCTAATTCCATCAATGCTTTTATATCTCCATCTGCTGCATGACGCAATTGAACAAGTGTGCTTACTTCTACATCTCGATTTTCCAAATGCATTTGATGCTCAGAGAAAGCATAACTACAAGGAATCGTATTTAACCATTCTTTAGCAGATTCTGATCGTGCAGGTGCATTTAGCAGGATTGGCTCGCTTTCATCAATTGTAGCAAGAGCCTTCTCCCATAAAGCTGTAAAAATTCCTTTTCTTCTATATTCAGGATGAACCATTCCACATATTTCATATTCTATCCCTATCTTATATATACCTAAAAAACCGACAAGCAAGTCATCTTCATAGTGCAAGAAATCAAATGGTTCATTATCTTCTCTAGTCTTTAGAAGATCCCAATTCAGCTTAAGATTTAAATGATCATAGCTTTCACAAATATCTTGTAGTTGAATTAGCTCTAATAACTGCATATCATTCAAGTTTTTTTCCTCCTTTTACATCACATATGTATAATACAATTTTAACATGATATCACTTTATAATTAGAGATATTCTATACGTCAAAATCCCTCTACATTAATAGAGCTCAAAAAAAAGAAAAAGGGAAATCACTATTTGCATAGAATATACAAGAAATACATTTTGTCATATGAGGGGGTTTTTTGGTGAAGCGCTTTATTTTACCTATAGTCATTCTTCTTTCAGGATTATTATTTATTTTCGTTATACCAAAAGATAATGAATTTATAAGACTACTATTTAAGTTGATTCCAATGGTTTTCATCCTAATTTACGCGTACAAGCGACAAAATACTTACTACACAATTGCACATGAACGACTCATTCTAGCTGGATTATTCGTCTGTATGCTGGGAGATGCTTTCATCATCTTCTCATTTATCTTTGGGTTAGTTGCTTTTCTAATCGGACATTTATTCTATATTGGAGCTTTCTTGAAACAATGGAATTTCTCCAAGCTACGGGTACTATCCGCGTTGCCAATCATTGCATACGGAACTTTCTTTGGAAGTAAAATTATCACTGCACTTAGCCTAGATGGGGAAAAGGCTCTAATTATTCCCGTTATCATGTATATTATTGTCCTATCAACAATGGGATGGGCAGCCTTCATGACGGGTAATAAATGGGCTATTATAGGAAGTATTTTATTTATTGCTTCTGATACCATTCTTTCTTGGGATTTATTTGTTTCCAAACTTACCTATTCTACAACACTGATTATGTCAACCTATTATAGTGCACAATTCCTCATTGCCAATAGTCTCATCTACCGTGAACCAGCGCTATATGTTTATCAATCCAAACCTTATTAAACCTGTGGAGGAGAATAAATCATTGTGTAAGCTTTGTTCTCTTCCAAAATCATGCTAACATATGTCAATAAGTATTATTTATTCACTTTAGGAGGATACAACATGATTAAGTTCGGAATAATCGGTACCAATTGGATTACCGAAAGTTTTATCAATGCAGCAAAGCAAGTAGAAGACTTTTCGCTCATTGCTGTTTATTCACGTACAGCAGAAAGAGCAAATGAGTTTGCTGCTAAATTCAACATTCCCAACACTTACACAAGCATCGAAGAAATGGTTCAATCCGATGATATTGATGCAGTTTATATTGCAAGCCCGAACTCATTACATGCGGAACAAGCTATTCTATGTATGAACCATGGAAAACATGTATTATGTGAAAAACCAATGGCTTCTAATGTAGTGGAAGCTCAAGCTATGATTGCTGCCGCAAAACAGAATCAAGTACTATTAATGGAAGCTTTAAAAACAACATTCATACCAAACTTTACAATCATCAAAGAGCATTTACATAAAATCGGTCCGATTCGTCGCTATTTCGCAAACTTTTGCCAATACTCTTCTCGTTACAATGCTTATAAAGAAGGCACTGTTTTAAACGCATTTAATCCGGCTTATGCTAATGGATCATTAATGGATATCGGTGTTTATTGCCTTTACCCATTAGTTTCATTATTTGGAGAACCTACAAAAATTCAAGCCAATGGATTTATGTTGGATTCAGGCGTCGATGGTCAAGGCAGTATCATTTTACAGTATGAGAATATGGAAGCTATAGTAATGTATTCAAAAATCTCGGACTCTCACCTGCCAAATGAAATTCAGGGAGAAAAGGGTCGAATCATTATTAACAAAATCAGTTCTCCGTCACAAGTTCAGATCATTTACAATGACGGAACTGTCGAAGACATAACGCAACCACAGAAAGAGAATACGATGTACTATGAAGTAAAAGAATTTATTGATTTACTTCATAACCATACGTACGAATCAGCCATCAATACTTTCGAGACTTCATCCATCACAATAAAAATTATGGATGAAGCTCGCAAGCAAATCGGTGTTGTATACCCAGCTGATCAAAGGTAATAAAAAGGCTCAGAGTTCAATAGCTCTGAGCCTTTTTCGTATATGATATCGTTTTTCATCTATTGTTGAGTTTGTTTTTTCTTCTCATGCGAGAAATATTTGCACATCCAGTAAGGTATAAATAAAAGTGATGCATAACCGCCAATATAAATTGATTTAGCAATAATTTCAATAACTCCAGCGCTCGTCATCTACTCACCCCTAAATATTAACTATTTTTCCTTATTTTATGTCAAATTTGTGAACTTTGCAAGCGCTTTCTTTCTAAAAATTGTAAAATATTTTAAAAAAGTCAGTTCAATTATTTGCTTTTCCGTAAAGCACAAGATAATCATCTGATAGATTAACCTCTTTGAATAAAATCTATTCTATTTTTTCTTTTCGTATGACCTAATAGTCAATAATGAATAATCAATTTAATTTATTTTTTGAAAGATGGTATACTAATAGTAAGAAAAGCTGTAAAGGAGGTTCACTATGGATCACCGATCGTTAGTTCTACTAGGTTTACTAATGGCTCAAAGCCAACATGGCTATCAAATAAATGAGTTTATTGAAAACAATTTAGGTATGATTACGGATATGAAGAAACCTACTGCTTATGCCACTTTAGATAAATTAAGTAAACAAGGATATATTGAAGTCCGTATGGAGCAGGAAGGTAACAGACCTCCTCGTAAAGTATATTCCATTAATGAGAATGGTAAAAAGTATTTCTATGAGCTGCTATACGATAATCTTTCCTCAGCTGAAACGGTGCATTACCACGGAGATTTAGGGTTAATGTTCATGGATCACCTTCCATTGGACAAAGCTTTAGAAGCTCTACAAACAAGATTACATAGAAATCACAACTTACTTTCTGCCTTAAAACAAACACCTAGCCATAAAAAAGCTACGGCTGTTGACTTAGCTATCAAACATAAAATCAAAATGGCAGAGGCTGAAATAACTTTCTTAGAATCTACAATTGAAGACTTCTCTATGAAAAACAAAGTAAATAACGTTAACTAATGGGGTGAAATAACAATCTATTCACTCCATTTTCTTGTTTATAGTACTTCTTCTTTATGAAACGAACGTCAATCAGGAATGCTTTCTATCCTATGCATAAAAACCTGGTCGCTCTTTCAAGCAACCAGGTTTTTATATAAGCTTTTTTTATCTTTTACTTTTTCATTCATTATTTAATTCATCTTCAAACGAAAGATTAAGTGGTTCATCATTTAGATCCGTAGATGTATTGATATTTGTAGTTGGTACAGATCGATCTACCTCTTCAAACTTTAATTCATCTATCCATACTTGGCCATTACCATTCAATAGCACACCAAAAGAAATAACAGTGCTTCCTTCCGGTACATCTAAAACAATAAATTGATGACTCCATTCGGTACTCCCTGTAACTGGACGATTTCCCATGTTATCAAATTGCAAAACTTCTTGAAACGCATTATCAACTCTCATCCAAAAACCACAAAATCCAGACACGTTCTCAGCTTTAAGAAAACCCGATAATTTCATTCGTTTTCCTACATATTGTTCCGCGTTAATCTCTTGCATCATCGTGGCAAACTCGTTCGGTGACTCTGTCGATACAGATTTAACATAACCTGAACCAGCCCCCGTGTGAAAAATTTTACGATCAATTCCCATCGTATAGTTAAATGGATGACTTCCGCTCAAAAACCAACCTTTCACGTGCGATTTAGTACTCAAGTTTGTTTCCTCCTTTTGAAATAATAGATTACCCATGAGTTTTCGGTACTGCCCTGGTGGTAATTGGTATACCTTTTTAAATGAACGAGTGAAGGATTCTTGCGATTCAAAATGATAGTAGAAAGCAATATCAATGATTTTCTCATCACTATGAATAAGCAAACTTGACGCATTCGCGATTCTTCTCTTTCGTACATAGTCCATTACTGTCATACCAATATTTTGATGAAAGATTCTATGAAAATGATACTTAGAAAATCCAGCAAAAGAGGCGATTATTTCTAAAGATAAACCTTCACTTAAATTCGTTTCAATATAATGTAGCGTTCTTTTCATAATCGGGTCATAGCTCATTTCCAAATCCTCCTTCCATTTACACAATATCAATTTATAATACTGTACTTTTGACTTTTTTTGCTTTCTTTAAAAATATGGGTAAAATTTTCTCTTTTTTTGAGGATATTTATATGTGAGGATTTGATAAAGAGGATTGTGGTCAAAATTTGAATAGCAGCAAATCCCCTTTAGTATCTAATCATAAAGTGGGAAGATTGAGCTGATAGCCTGGGGGAGGCCTCTAGTCGTGATGATTGGGAACTGCTGCTAGTCATAAAAAAAACAACTTCCAGTGGAAGTTGTTAATTCACGTAAAATACTCAAATAAACATACACATTTATTAAAAATGATCATGTTAAAAATACTCCGCAATTAACACCTCCTATCCTCGTAGGTACTTGATGCATGTTAAATAGGCAGGTCTCCTGGCTTATGATCATCGCGCTTCGAACCTTCCCATCTCTATTACGTATAGAAACAGTGGTATATTTCGAATTGCTCCCAAATACAGTTGCGGGACAGCGTCGGGCTCTAACCGACTTCCCTTTTAAGCAGATAACAAAATCTTCTATCATCCACACCCATTTATTCATTTATTCAATTTTCTAATCAAATATATCAGATAATTTTTAATATTTCAATAAAATTCTTTTAAATAGTTGTTAGTTTCCTGCTTCATTAGTACCAATAACCCCTATGATATATTGCTTCTTCAAGTCGAAAAACAGCGAATGAACCCGAAAATTTTAAAAAATTTAAGCTTTTCTTAAGAAAACTTGTTTAAGATGTAGCAACAGAGATATTTATATAAAAATGAAACCTATTTATTACTATTTCGTAATAAGTTATCAGGTTATTTATTTCTATAGTTGCTTTACACAAACCATCACGTGACGGTTAGGGGGCGTTTTAGTTGGGATTGGTAGAATGCGAATTGGAGAGCTAGCACGATTATCAAATGTTTCTAAGCGCACCATAGATTACTATACTAACATCGGATTAATCGAAGCTGAACGTACTGATTCAAACTACAGATGTTATACACATGAAGCGTTTCAAAAAATAAAGATCATTAAAGAACTTAAGAATGAGAATATGTCACTCGAAGAGATTAAAACGTTTCTTCTAAAACGAAACAATCACGATCTTGATCTTAATAAGTTAAAACAGAAATTAGAAGGATTAGAGAAAGACCTTTCGGAAATTGTAGAGCTGATGCAAAAGAATAAATTAGATAAAAATGATTTAGTCAATAAACAAATTTCCGATGAAACAGTCTCTTTAATCCAATCTTTATTAATATTGCTGGTCTAAAAAGGAGGATCTACTATGGGGTACATTGTGTACTTTATTATCATCATGGCTGTGCCACTTTTGGTACAAATCTATTTAAAGAAAACTTATTCAACATATTTAGAAGTTCCAGCTTCTTCAGGAATGACGGGTGCAGAAGCAGCTAGAAAGGTACTCGACGATAACGGCTTATATCATGTAGCTGTTGAAGAAGTTCGCGGTCATCTTTCTGACCACTATGATCCAAGAGACAAAGTTGTTCGACTTTCAAGTTCGAACTTCCATGGCACTTCTATCGCTGCCATCTCTGTTGGTACACATGAAGTAGGACATGCAATTCAAGATCAAGTCGATTATGGTCCATTGCGCTTAAGACATTCTTTAGTACCTGTAGCAAACTTCGGTTCAAGCATGTCTTTCTTCGTAATTTTAGCAGGTATGCTTTTACAAAGTGCTAACTTTATTCTTCTTGGTATTTTCTTAATGGCAGCGGCTGTATTATTCCAAGTCGTTACATTACCAGTAGAATTCAATGCGTCGTCAAGAGCTTTAACTCAAATGGTGAGTTCTGGTTTAATTAGAAATGATGAAGAAGGAGAAGCACGAAAAGTATTAAATGCAGCAGCTCTTACGTATGTCGCAGCAACTTTAGTTGCTATTGCTGAACTACTTCGTTTTGTCCTCATGTTTATCGGCATGCGAAACGATGAAGAATAAACTAGATTACTAGATAAACAATATAATTTCACACACATCACAGGAGGTGTACACCTTACAAACGTAAGGTAAAATTTGGACATAATAAACTTAACACTAGTAGCAATTCTAATTGCTCTTACAGGTTTTTTCGTAGCTACTGAATTTGCTATGGTAAAGGTCAGGATGACAAGAATTAATCAATTGATAGAAGAAGGTAAGCCAGGTGCAATAGCAGCAAAGAAAGTTGTTACTCACTTAGATGAATACTTATCAGCCTGCCAGCTAGGTATTACCATTACTGCATTAGGTTTAGGTGCTTTAGCTGAACCTACAGTTGAACGCTTATTACACCCCGTGTTCGATAGCATGAACCTTGATCCAACATGGAGTAGCGTTCTGTCTTATGTCATTGCATTTACATCCGTGACTTTCCTGCACGTAGTAGTTGGAGAATTAGCGCCTAAGACAGTAGCCATCCAAAAAGCTGAAGCAATAACATTATTATTTGCCAAACCAATTATTTGGTTCTACAGAATTATGTTCCCTGCTATTTGGATACTTAATGGTGCTGCTGGTCTACTAGTTAAAGTGTTCGGTTTAAAACAAGCTTCAGAACATGAAGTATCGCACTCAGAAGAAGAATTACGTATGATTCTATCAGAAAGTTATAAGAGCGGCGAAATCAATCAAACAGAATTAACATATGTGAACAATATCTTTGAATTCGATAATCGAATTGCTAAAGAAATCATGGTTCCTCGTACTTCTATCATAGCTGTCTCCATTGATGATACATTAGGTGATACACTTGATTTAATGGATGCAGAAAAGTACACACGTTATCCAGTTGTCGATGGCGACAAGGATCATATTCTAGGTATCATTAACGTAAAAGACATGATGAAAGCTCAAAGAAAATATGAAAGCACAGATCGTCCAATGCGTGAATTAATGAAACCTGTTATTAGCATTATTGAAACAATTCCAATCAATGAATTATTGTTAAAAATGCAGAAAGAACGAACACATATGGCAGTTTTATATGATGAATATGGCGGTACATCAGGTATTGTTACCGTTGAAGATATACTCGAAGAAATCGTTGGCGAAATCCAAGACGAATATGACACTGATGAAGTAGAAGATATTCGTCAAATTAACGAGAATCATTTTCTATTAAGCTCAATGGTTTTAATCGAAGATGTAAATGATTTACTTGGAATACATCTTTCTGAAGAAGAAGTAGATACAATCGGTGGCTGGATTTTAACGAAGAAGTATGAAGTTAAAATTGGAGATGTCATCGAAGAAGAAGGCTTTGCTTTCATGATAAAAGAAATGGATGGACATCAAATTCTATTCATCGAAGTAAAGAAAGTATAATTTGTACAACCATCATGTACTAGAGCTATAACCAGAAAAAAAGGATGCCTACGTAACTAGGCATCCTTTTTTTCTTTAAGTTATTAAATCTCAATATGTCGAATGAGATTGTTTTATTCTGTCGAGTATTGTCCGGGAAATATTCTCTTGATGGAAATTCATTAGGAAATTTCCTATATTCAACAAAATATTGTCGAACAGCTCTTAATCCGTTCCAAAAGCCTTATTCCTGCACTTCAAATTCCTTATATTTCTCATAATCCGCTTTTTTACATTCTATTGTAATCAATGTTCCATTCTCCTCATAGCTCGTTTGGCGAACGTGGGCATGCTCATTGAAATACGAAATAATATTTCCTTGATCATATGGTATTAATAAATTACACACAACGTAATCTTTAAAGATATGCTTACGTATCACATTTGTTAATTCGGTTATCCCCATCTTTTGTTTCGCTGATAAATATACAATATCACCTTCAACTTTCGGGAAATCACCGTCTACTAAATCCGCTTTATTAAAAGCAAAAATAGTTGGAACATCTTCCACCCCTATGCTCTTTAACGTCTTATTTGTCGTTTCAATTAATTGTTCATAATGTGAATTCGAATAGTCTACCACGTGAATAAGTAAATCTGCATTTGCTGCTTCTTCTAAAGTTGAACGGAAGGCTTTTACTAAATGATGTGGTAGCTTCCTTACAAACCCAACTGTATCTGTCAGCAAAAATGATTTATGATCTTCTTGCTCAATGTGACGAATCGACGTTTCAAGTGTCGCAAATAGCATATCTTTCTCAAATACTTGTTTATTAACTGCCTTATTAAATACCTCAAGCATACTATTCATAACAGTCGATTTACCAGCATTCGTATAACCAACTAATGAAACTACCGGCAGTTCATTCTTCTTTCGTTGTCTACGCTGAACTTCTCGTTGTGCTACAAGTGTTGCTAATTCTTTACTTAGAGCCGTAATTTTTTCTTCAATTTTACGACGATCTAACTCTAATTTAGTTTCACCGGCTCCTTTGTTTTTCAGACCGGCTCCTCCACCTTGGCGACCTAAAGAGGCACGTAAACCTACTAATCGAGGAAGCATATATTGTAATTTCGCTACCTCAACCTGAAGCTGTGCTTCTCTTGTCTTCGCACGTCTAGCAAAAATATCTAAAATTAATATCGTACGATCAATTACTTTGCAATCTAATTCCTCTTCTAAATTACGAATTTGTGAAGGCGATAACTCATCATCAAAGATAACTGTATTAGCTTCAAACATTTTTATTAAATTGATTACTTCCTCAATTTTCCCTTTTCCTACATAATGAGCTGTATTAATTCTCTCTAACTTTTGTGTGATTTGCCCAACTACCTCAACGTCACAAGCAGCTGCCAATTCACCTAACTCCTCCATTGAATACTCAAATTCAATTTCATCTTCACTTTTTAAATTTACACCGACTAATATCGCTTTTTCACGTTTTTCCATCATATATTTATTCCTCCTCTTCTTGTAAAACACAAAAAAACACAAGTAGGGTACCTGCGCTAAAGATAAACGGAGATGACAATACATATTAGACCAGGAAGCATTATTCTTTCCGGCTACTAATAAAACGGTCTCCAAACGCAAAAGCTGACATATTCCTTCTCATCATCAAATCATTGCACGAATGATGGTTATAGAAATGGCATACTTTTCTTTGAACTATTCTCTTTTCCTTTTTTTAAAGACACAAAAAAGAGGAAGAATCGTCTCCCCCCTCTTTGCTTTCATATTGCAATAGTAGGTTCCTTAAAAATAGGCAGACCAGTTCCGTTTACCCTGCACACAGGCAGAGCCTTTGAACACTATTCAGTTAGCGCTGTTCAAAGCTTGGAATCGTAATCTGTAAGTTGCCATTTTAAGGATACCTCCGTTCTGTATAAGTTACTGCCATAATATCATTTACAACTCACTATTACAATAAAAATCATTTCACAAAACCGTTATTTTACATTTGTATATAACAAGCACTTTTGTGTTAATTTAGAATATATGTTCATTTTTTCACATTGCTATTTGAGGGGAGGGAGTAACCTAATGAATCATCTTGTCATTTTTGCTCATCCTGCTGCTAACAGTTTTAATGCGGCAATTAAGGAGAGTATCGTTAATCAAGTACAATTACACAATCAAGACATTAAAGTTCGAGATTTATACTCTGTCAATTTCAATCCTGTTCTCCAACATGATGAGATACTTGATTTTCAAGAAAAACAGTATCGTTCAGACATCGCCTTCGAACAGCAACAAATTCAGTGGGCTGATGTCATTTATTTCATCTATCCAACATGGTGGTATAGCATGCCGGCTATATTAAAAGGTTACTGTGATCGCGTATTTTCACACGGCTTTGCATTTACCTCTACACCAGAAGGACCAAAAGGATTATTGCACGGAAAAAAAGCATTCGTATTCGAAACTGCAGGTGACACTGAACAGTCATTAATCCAAAGAAATTTAAAACAAACAATGATGAGCGTAATCGATGTTGGAATCCTCCAATATTGCGGGATTGAAGTACTTCAGCATAAAATTATGCCTAACATCCACGAGATTAGTGAAGAAAAACGTAAACAATATCTACGTGAGATTGAAATTACTATTCAACAGCAAATTCATTTATGATGAACAAATAAAGTGAGTATACATAGTAAGCGGCTGTTTAAACCAGCCGCTTACTTTTATTTCTCTAATGCTTTCATAATAGAATTAGGATCATATCCCACAACCCATTTGCCGTTAATCTCTGTTTGCGGTACACCCATTCGTCCTGTTGATTGAATCAGTTTCTGTACTACTTCTGGATGTCCGTCCACGTTTACTTCTTGAAATTGAATGTTTTGTTCCTTTAATAAATTTTTAACCATTACACAATATACACAACGATTTGAAGAATACACCGTAACTTGCTCCATTATAAAACCCCTCTCGAATGACTTTTACCTTAGAAATTAACTCAGTAATACAATATGCAATTCGTTCTTATAATGAGTATATCTCATGTGAAAATGAACTACATATATCCCGTCTTATCCCCAATACAATTGATAAACATTTCTAATTACCATCGAAAAAACACCGAAAATTCCCAAATTTATCACAATTGATTGTTATGATGTTTGAGAATAAAGGATGGAGGGAAAGAAATGAAGAAACTTGCAACATTATTTTTATCTGTCATATTAATGATTTTTATTGCTGCTTGCGGTGATGAAGACGCAACGAAAACAGAATCTGATAAAAACGCAGACAAGCCAAAAGCGGAGAATACAACTCATGAGAAAGAGCATCAAGAACCTCATGACCAAGAAAAATGCGCTTTTTGTAATATGAAAGTATATGCAAGAGACGATGAAATGGGTGCATTTACTGCTCAAGCTTTAACTAAAGATGGAAAACACTTATTCTTCGATGATTCTGGTTGTCTTTTAAATGGTCCAAGAAAAGAAAACGAGCAATATGAAAAAACATGGGTTAGGGATGCCATGACAAAAGATTGGATTGAATCTGACAAAGCGATCATTGTAAAATCGGATATTATGACTCCAATGAAGTACGGTTACTCATTCTTTGGTACACAAGAAAGTGCCGACAAGTTTATAAATGAAAACAAAGATAAAAATGCAGTGATTGCTACTTGGGATGATATCGATAAAGTATCAAATGAACGTTACCAAAAGAAAATGAAGAAGGCACAACAACATGACGCTGAATCCATGCAACATGATTCAGAATCTCAGCATAATTAAGAAAAGCACAAGCTCCTTGCTCATCGACGTACGTACTGAAGATACTAAAGGAAAGCTGATTAGCTCGTGTCCAGCTTCATCGGCTTGGTTCTGGAGATAGACACCACAAAAAAAGAGGTAGACTAAGATCTTTTGTCTACCTCTTTTCACGTTTATTTCCTTTGTAACAATTGCTGCTCAAAGAATACTTTTTCCAATGAAACTTTCTGGCCGTCCCTTACAACTAACTTTTTCACGTGATCAAAATGAATGAGCTTACCACCTTCAATAAAAGCTGCTTTATCAGCGATTTCTTCAACAATTGTAAGTATATGTGTTGTAAACAAAATCGCTTTACCTTTCGCCTTCTCGTCGTGAATAATTTCTTTAAATCGATATACCCAATATGGATCTAATCCGTTTGTTGGTTCATCTAAAATGAGCAAAGGTGTGTCTGCAAGCAAGGCTTGTGCAAATGAAAGTCTTTGTTGCATCCCTTTAGAGAAATGTTTAATATGTCTATTTCTGTCTTCAAACAAACCAACGATTTCTAAAACTTCAGCAACCTTTTCCTTTGGAGCTTTTCGTAAACTAGCAAAGAAATTCAATACTTCTATAGCTGATAATTGACGTGGAAATAACATATCATCTGGCATATACGAAAAACTATTACGATAATCTTTACTAATAGGATTAACAATTATTCCATCTAATACAATATGACCGCTCGTCGGCTTTATAATCCCTGTAATCATTTTAATGAGCGTACTTTTACCAGCTCCATTTCCACCACAAAGTGCTACGATTTCACCTTGATGAATGGGAAAAGTAATTTCTTCTACTCTACTTTTTTCAGAATATATTTTGGTCAGCGCTATTAATTCCATCACTTTATTCATTGCCTACTCTCCTTTTCAACACGAAGCTACTAGCTAATAACGGTACAGCTAACCATAATAGACTTGAAACAATGAATAGTAATTGACCTTGCCACCCACTTGTCCATATCGTTATATCATATAAACTTGGACCAAATATAGCTGCTCCATCTAGAGATAGAATCGACCACACTCTAATTAGCTCAACAGGATTGATAAAAATAGAGAATGATAACATAGATAAAACCAACTGCTTTTCGATGATTAAACTAATACCCATAATTAAAAATTCATAGAAAAGCACCATAAATGCCCAAACAATAAGACTTGTGCCCAAAGCTTGAAATCTTGTCTTCGCTAGTAAACCAACTAACATGGAAATAGCTAGAAAAATAGCTGCTAATAATAATGAAAACAAGTAAAACTTTAAAATAACTAACAATGATACATCCACTGCCGCTCCGTACATCATTAGCATTGCTGCTCCATATCCGAATGTCACAACAGACCATAGTGATACGAGCAATCCTATGTATTTCCCCATAATGACCGAATATGTTTGAACCGGATACGTCAACATGAGCATCAACCCTCTATCTTCTTTCTCCCCTGACAAGAATAGACTACCTACTAATAACGATATAAGTGGAATAAGTAATAAGTTTAAATTTAGCAAGCTTGCTGTCATTCGGTTAAATCCTAAATATCCCGAATCACCCGAGTGACCAAAATAACTGATAAAAATCGCCAAAAAAGCAAACAACAGACCAAATGTAATTAACCATTTGCTGCGAAGAATGAGTGTAAATTGTTGCCTAGCAAGGTTTATAATCATCGTTTCCATCCCCACTTATGTTGTGATAGCTGTTCGAAATTGTATAATTCCCCTTTTCCCTGTTCTGTTATATAGTCGTTAGCCTCTTCTTGATTCTGAAAGACAACTACACCATAAGCCATCGGAGTCCAAAATTCTTTATGGTATGCATAATGAGCTTTTTTAGCTTCAAACCATTTGCCACTTTCCATATCACGCACATATTGTTTCGCAATGTCATCTTTCGCTATTTTCTTATCCTTATTAATAAATTCGTACATACAGCCAATATCATCAAATTTATATACATCCCCATCTTTAGAAAGTAATTGTGCAGCATAATTTTCCTCAGCAATGCTCATATTACAAATTTCACAAATATCCACTTCTGGATTAATTTTCACCGGCTCAAAGGATTTTTCCTTTCCACATGCTACGAGTAATACGATCAGCACAAATACTAGTAAACTACTTATTTTTTTCACGTTAAACGCCTCCCTAACCAAATAACTAAGATTGAAAACCAAAGAAACGGCAATGCTAGTAATAACGCACCTATATTTCGCTCACCACTTATTTTTGAAGAGTCCTGACTTAGCTTTACGGGTTCTACTAAAGGTTTCTCATCATATACATCCGCGACACCCATGGAAGGGAATAATGTCTCTGCTTTACTCCATAATTTAATAGATGGACTTTCAAAGAAAAATTGCCAATATGGCTCCCTATCAAGCAATTGATCATAAAGAGAGCCTGCTTTATATGTTATTTCACCAATCCCATCGCCCGTTACATCATAACTCGAATAGTCATCCCAATAGTTTCCTCGTACTCCATTGTCTAATTGCATTTTATTATGGGTAATTTTCGACTGTACGACATTACCGATAAAATTATTTTCAGTAAAAGTATTATTTTCGTTTTCACCAATAAATTCTAAGCCTACTTGATTGCCCGAAATAATATTTCTATTAATTTGAACATCAATCGTTTTCTCCAATGATAGCCCCGTGCTATTTTGCTTGATTTCGTTGCTTTTTAATAGAATGGATTTACTATCATAAATAAGAACTCCAAAGCCACGAACATGAAATTGATCATTCACAGTATTTTCTATAATTTCAATATCCGAAGAGTCCATAATCATAAGCCCTGTAATATTTGATTGAAGTTCATTTTTTTCAATCTGGATATCCTTGCTAAACATGAAATGAAAACCATATCTAGAACCGATTACTTTATTTTCTTTCACATTAATATCCTTTGTATGATCTAAATACAAACCGTCTTGTACTTGTACAATTGTGTTATTTTTAATTTCATGACCTTTTCCGTTAAAGAGGTGAATACCGCTACCCCTTTTAGAAAAATGAACAGCATAACTTCTTATATTATTATTAATAATGTGATGCCTTTCTCCATCTTGAACGTAAATACCATACATAACTTCATGAATGATATTGTTTTCAATAGTAGAGTCTCGACCGCCTTTTACATAAATAGCACTATCGTTTTTTTTAAGACCACTTTTCTGAATGGTTAGTCCTTTAATGGACACACGGTCGGCTGCAATTGTGATTACATGCCCTTTTTCTTCTCCATCAATTACTGCCCCTTCTTCTCCCTCTAGCGTTATCGATTTCTTAATAAGTAAGGAACCTTTGTACGTTCCTTTCTTCAGCTTAATCACATCTCCCGTTGCTGCACGGTCAATGACTGATTGCAATGACTGATTAGGAAAAGCCTGTATTTCAGCCGCTTCAGCTGGCTGAGGAAGAATTGCACAAACCATCATTACCCCCAATAAAAAAAGTCCTTTTAAAATTGTTTTCATTCCACACCACCCTTTTCCCCTAATATTACCAATTAAATGTGTGATAATTTTGAAAAATAAATGTTGTTTTGAAAAAAGAGGCTGCTCAATGAGCAACCTCTTCTAATATTAAGCAGCTTGTGCTACTGGCACCGGACTTCTTCTTCGATGCCATAACACTAAGCATAATGTTGTGATTCCTTCTGCAACTGGGAACGCAAGCCAAATACCTGGTACTCCAAACAACATCGGAAGTAGCCACAGTAAAGGAATTAACAAGAAAATACTACGTGCTAAGATAATAATAATCGACAATCGGATATTTCGGATTGCTTGATAATACTCAGCATAAACTAAGTTATACGCTAAGAATAAATAGCTTATAAAGAATAAGCCAATCCCTTTGACTGTGAAATCACGTACTTCCAGTGATTCTATACCAAACATAGCTACGAAGAAATCAGCAAATAGTACACCAACTGCAAGTGTAATAATTCCAAATGCAACACCTGTTCGTACAGATAATTTCAAGCAGCTGCGTAGCCTCTCAAATAATTTCGCGCCATAATGAAAGCTAGCAATTGGTTGTAACGCTGCACCCACGCCAAGGAACAGTAATAAAAACATAACGTGTATATAATTCACAACAGCAAAAGCCGTAACTCCTAGCTCTCCTGTATAATGCATAAATGTAATATTGTAACCCATTGTTAAAATGGCAGCTGAGCTTTCCACAATAAAGCTAGGAAATCCAATGGTCATAATTTGTTTAACAATTGCGTAATCGAATTTCAACTTCACGAACTTCAATGTACTCGTTTTACGTAAGAAATGCGTTAACATGACTAGAAAGCCAATAAATGTCGCTAGCACTGTCGCATATGCAGCACCACTAATTCCCATATCCATCATAAAGATAAATACATAGTTAAATACAATATTTAAAATCGATGTAATAATTAATCCAACCATCGCCAATCTTGGATTACCATCATTACGAACGAAAATACTTAATACATTCTCCAAAACAAACACGATTCCAAATACTAAAATAATGTGCAAATAATCAAGCACATATGGAAGAATGCGATCATTCGCACCAAAGAAATAAGCTATCTCTGTTTCTTTCCACAAACTTAAAATGGCTAGTACGCCAACAATACAAATGGCTAAAACAAATGACTGTGTAAAAATAGATTGAGCTTTCTTTATTTCATTTCTACCTAATGAGATTGAATATAGTGTCGCGCCACCCATCCCAATCCATAAGGAAATAGACAAGAAAATAGAGAATATCGGTACAGCGATATTCACACCCGCTAATGCATCTTCTCCAATACCATGACTAACAAATATACCATCCACTAATATATTAACTGACATAAGTAACATACCTAGAACAGAAGGGATTAAATAAGAAAGAAATAATTTAGTAACTGGTGTTTCTCTAAGTTTCAACGATGTTTCCGTCATGTGAGTTCCTCCTTCACTAACGTTATACAGTTTAAACTTTAAAGTAACTTTAAGGTCAAGAGTAACTTTTAAAAAAGAGAAAACCGTTACTTAATACCTTTAAAAGCATTCCTATATTTTCTTCACAGGTATTTGATATTCCGTTATAAATTCTGATTCATCCGCCGTTACAGAATAATCAACAAGACCAATTTCAATTGCATCACCAATCGCTTCATATCCATTTTGTTGAATGTCTTTCATTAATCGTTCAAGTGCCACATGCGTGTAATCATAGGAGCCCTTATAATAAGTACATGCATAGTATCCTTCTGGTATATAAGAGCAGCTCTCCACTATTGGTTGCATATCATCCAATAAAATAAAGAGGCCATTATAATCATAATAATTCCCCTTCACAATTCCCTTTAACGCGATAGCTGTTCCGATTTTCTGCGTGACTGATGCTGGAGCAGCTATATGCATTTTCTTTTGCAATTCGTTTAAGCTCATAATGAAAATATCATCTGACAAATCGCTTTCAACAGGCATAAAATGAATGGGTCGCTGTGCAATTGATTGATAATATACGCTTGTATAATCTTGCTGAAGACCCTCTTTAATAATCTCGATTTTCTTTTGCATCATTGATGTCATATATTCTATTTCTCGCTGTTTTTGTAATAGCACCTCTGTTTGCTTTTCAAATAGCTTTAGTGCCGTATCAGGTGTACGATGCTCTACAAACTGCTTTACTTCGCTAAGTGGTATGTCCAAATGCCTTAAAAATTTAATAATCTCCAGCATTGAAAATTGATCGATTGTATAATAGCGATATTGTGTCTGCGGATCCACCGTCTTTGGTTGAAAAATACCTTTTTGATCATAGTATCGCAATGTCGATTCAGGAATATTATGTAATTTTGCAATTTCTCCAATTGTAAATAGCTTTTTCATATTATTCACCTCTTTCGAAAACTAGCTCGTATAATCTTTCCAAAGTGAATAAGACCGGATTCTGTCCCCGATCTTATCCCATTATCTCATGAGGTCTCTTTACATATAATTGCATACTTTCTGCTCCAACCCACGCTACGCTAAACAGGTTCTTGCACTTACTTCCGAATTCGAATGAAAACAACCTTCAAATAATCACCCTCTGGAAAAGAGCGGAGTGTGCGAAAATCCGACGGCAAGCTGTATTCTTCAAGAATTGAATAGGAGGTATGACTCTCTTTGCATGCTGTTTGAATGAATTGCTTAAAGCGTCTCATATTAAATGCGCTACTATTCGTTGAAGCAACAATAATACCTTCATTCTTCGTGATGGCTATCGTTTCTTTCAACAATTCTGTATAATCTTTCGCTGCGCTAAATGTACGTTTCTTTGTTTTTGCAAAACTTGGTGGATCTAAAACAACTAAATCGTATAATCGTTCTTTTCTAGCGGCAAATTTAAAGTATTGAAATACATCATCCACCACAATTTGTTGTTTCTCATAATCAATATCATTTACAGCAAATTGTTCATTTGTCTTCGCACGACTACGGTTAGCAACATCAACGCTCGTCGTCATATTAGCTCCACCAAGGGCAGCATTTACGGAAAAAGCTCCTGTATAAGAGAATGTATTCAACATCTCAGTGCCTTTCGAATATCGTTCACGAATGGCTTGTCTCACCTCACGTTGATCCAGAAAAAGCCCTGTCATCGCACCATCATTTAAATAAACGGCAAAATTTACACCATTTTCCTTGATAATTAATGGGAACATACCACGTTCACCTGTTACAAAGTCATCTTCTTCAATATATTGTCCTTTATCATCAAAACGTTTTTTCTGGTAGATTCCTTTATACTCTACTGTCTGTTGTAATGCTTTTAGTATATCTTCACGGAACGAGTAAATACCTTTGCTATACCATTGAATTAAATAATAACCATCATAATAATCAATAGTGATTCCACCAAGGCCATCACCTTCACCATTCACAACACGGAAAGCCGTTGTTTCAGGATCTTCAAACAAAGATTTTCGATGACTAACAGCAGTTTTCATTTTATCAGCAAAGAAAGCTACGTTAATTTTCTCATTTACTTTCCTACTTAGAACCCAACCGATTCCTTTATTTTGCAAACCATAATAACCAAGCCCAATAAATTTATTTTGTTCATCCACAAGACAAAGTAATTCGCCCTCATCTATCTTTAACTTCTTATCAACTACAGCTTCTTTCTCAATTAAAGGATAGTCTTTTTGCATTTTTGCTGCATATTTCTGTTTAATTACTATATGTTTAAATTTTTTCATATGTCCTCCATGCGGTTTCTTCTTCAAAAATGTCTAATATTATTGCTGTTCTCCTAGTTTATAGCTAAGTTTAGCAATAAACAAATTTACCTTCTATAAAAAGCCGTTCAGAAAATGAATACAAAAGTGTTGAAGTGGATCTCTCCCTATTAATATAGCAACAGCCATAAAGATTTGAATTGATATTCTATAGCAGAATCCAAATAAGAGGGCACCCTTTATGAGTACCCTCTTTCATATTATAAAGTAATGTCCGATTTTCGAATTTTCTTCCTGTTCTTGTACTTATCATCGCCTTGCTCTTCATCTTCAGCAATAACTTCTTGCTCTTCATGAAAAGGAACGGCTGTCTGTCCTGTAATTTCATCGAATGGCGTGTAATAAGCAGTTATATTTCTTTTCCGTACAAAGAGTTTATATAGCCCTATACACGTTAATATAAAAATGGCTAGAGGAAAACCGAGTAATGCTAAATTAAGGCTATTCATGAAATCAACTCCTACCCGAGTCTGTTATATAAGCAACATTATACCATTGAATAAAGAAAACACGTACACCCCATTAAGAATTACATCTACTAAGTAACATTCATGATCACTTTAATTAATCGATTGATTAATTATTATCATTATTCACCTAACTCCTTTTCACGAAACATTTCATAAAGTGAAACTTTAATCGGTGGGGGTGTTCGTCCATCCCCCACCGATTATTAATTGAACCAATCGGGTTCTTACTGGTGTTTAATCTCCCACTTAAACGTCTTCGCTTTTACTTTCGTCTTGAAGTGGAAGTCTTAGTACCAGTTGAACGGGATAAAG
>NZ_JBALMO010000152.1:0-16137 GCF_036963345.1 Bacillus sp. JJ722 | reverse complement strand
CAATCAAATATATCCATTTATGATTAATTATTGAAAAAATGTAATATTTATAAAAAAAGAACTAATTCGTTACGAATTAGTTCTTTTTTTTATGGTTTTAAAGTTAATACACTTCCTTTGGCCTTTTCGATTGTTGTTTGATGATATGTTCCATCTACCCATTTTTCTAATTGATCACTATACCACTTACTCTTCAAATGTCCAGATTGCCCTGGGCCAACTAAATGATCAGTAACTGACAAATCATTCAAATCCGCGACAAAACGCCATGAGGCACCATGATCTGTTGTGCCATCTTCCTTAAAGCCAGCCGCTTGAACTGTAACTCCACTTCCGTCTGCCGGTAATCCCCCTTTACTGTTAAATACATATTGTAGTGGAGAAACACTTGATAAAGGGTGATTAAAATAAACTTGATGATATTCTCCCCACTTCCAATCCTTCGCATCACTGCCTTGCATGTTTTTAATATCCTTTATCGCCATTTGTAATGTATCTACTAATAAACGATTTATTCCACCATATTCTTTAATCCACGGTCCGGGATTACCCGCTAAAGCATTTCTTACGATTTGATCCATGACTGGTTTTCTACCTGTGAATAGCGCAAACGTTTCGTCTGGTATTTGATCTTCAAAAAGAGCTTGGGGTATTTTCGTAATCCAAATATTGAAAATCAGAGGAGCCGAAGCTTCTTTATCGTCTTTAAAATTCCAATCTTTTAAAATTTGAATCGCTTGTTGAATCTCTTTTTCTTTACTCCCATTTAATTCTTTAATGAACAGTGGTACAAATTCCTTCGCTTGAAGGTTAACAATATCCATTTGCAAATCTTTCATATCATTTACAGTAAGCTTATCTTTTGACCTTAAAACTTCTTTAATTCTTTGCTCTCGATAATGCTGCGCCCATTGATTACTAATTAAATAAGGATATTCATCTGAAACGACTTTATTATTTGCTGTTGCAATAAAACCTTCTTTTGGGTTTACAACCCTTGGAAGTTCATTATATGGAATATATCCATTCCATTCATATTCATCAGTCCATCCTGGCACTGGTAGTAATCCATCACCTTTCTTGCGAATTGGGATATTACCATTTGCTTTATAAGCAATTGTGCCGGATTGATCAGCGAACACGAAATTTTGTGTTGGCGATTGAAACTTTTCTAAGGCTTTTTCAAATTCTGCCCAATTACTTGCTTTGTTCATATTCATTATTGCTTCTAATTCTGTCGTTGGATCTAACGCCGTCCAACGCAACGATAAAACCGTTCCAGATTTTGATTTATCAACGAATTCAGACACTATCGGGCCATGTCTAGTAATCGTTACTTCATAATCAATTGTGTCTTTATCTTTAACTTTGATCGGTTCTTTCACAACTTCGGCTGTTTCCCACTTACTGTTATAAGCAAATTCATTTTTACTAGCTGGATTTCTTTTCTCGATATACAAATCCTGTACATCTGGTCCTGTGTTAGTTACTCCCCAAGCAATTTTCTCATTATTGCCCAGAATAATTCCAGGAATTCCAGCAAAGATTACGCCACCTACATTAAGTGTAGGAGCTTCAAGATGCATTTGATACCATATTGAAGGTGTTGCTAAAGAAAGATGAGGATCATTAGCCAGTAACGGCTTTCCACTCTCCGTCTTGGCTCCACTTATTACCCAGTTATTACTTCCATTTAAATCATGAGGTATGGCGGCACTAGTAAAATTTGCAGCGATATCCAAATCTCCTTTATCAATTATGTAAGGAGCATCTTTTGGATAAACTGGGAAAAGGTCATAGGCTTTTTCTTTTGAAAACGTTTGCAACAAATATGCTCTGAATGCTTGATCATTCCAGTTACCCCCTAAGTCAAATGCCATATATTTCCCAATCGTTAATGAGTCTATCTCCGTCCAATCTTCCGGTTTATATCCTAAAATGGTAAATTCAATGGGCCATTGCCCATTTTCGCGTAATTCATTGATATATAGATTAACTCCTTGTGCAAACTGCTTTAAGATTTCTTTCGCTTCACTAGAATATTGTACGTAAGATTGTTCCGCCGCCCTTCTTAAACCAAGCGTTCGGAAATATTTATCCTTATCAATAGTAGATTCACCAATCACTTCACTTAATCTTCCTGAAGCTTGTCTTCGACTTAAATCCATCTGAAATAGTCGATCTTGAGCCTGTATATACCCTTGAGCTATATACAAATCATGTTCATTTTTTGCTGTTATATGCGGTACGCCGTCTTCATCCCGTACAACTTTCACTGGTTCTTTCAACGCTTCTAGCTTAATTTCCCCTTCAATTTGCGGTAATGAACGAGACATATAGATATTGATACCAATAGCAATCGCAATTATAAAGAAAATAAGCAAACCACTAATCCAAAGAATTAGTTTTTTTCTATTACGCTTTGATTTTCGTTGCACTAATACCGTTTCCAATTGAACACCTCCATTTTTTCTGAATATTCTATATTTTATTTTTATGTATATATTGTAAATTTTTTCTTATCAAATCTCAATGAGGAAGTATAGGTTTAAGATTAATAATAAAAATGGAGTAGAACTTCATATAAATATAAATAAAGCCTGCCTCAAAAAGTAATGAAACATCACTTTTGAAGCAGACTTTTATTTATAAAAGATTAAGCTTGTTGTTTAGCAGAATGTAATTTTTCACGAAGAACCATTGGTAAGATACCGCCATGACGGTAGTAATCAATTTCAACTTCGCTATCGAAACGAACTAATACTTCGAATTCTTTTACAGAACCATCTTCAGCAGTAGCTGTTACTTTTACATAATCTCTTGGTTTAACTGATTCATCAACAGAAACTGCAATTGTTTCTGTACCAGTCAATCCTAGAGTATCTGCGCTTTCGCCTTCTTTAAATTGTAATGGAAGAACACCCATTAATACTAAGTTTGAACGGTGAATACGCTCGAAGCTTTCCGCGATAACTGTTTTAATGCCTAGAAGGTTAGTACCTTTTGCAGCCCAGTCACGAGAAGAGCCCATTCCGTAATCTTTACCAGCAAGAACTACTAAGCCGGTTCCGTCTTGTTTGTACTTCATGCATGCATCGTAAATAGATGTAACTTCGCCAGTTGGCCAGTAAGTAGTGTAACCACCTTCTGTACCAGGCGCTACTTGGTTACGAATACGGATGTTTGCAAATGTACCTCTCATCATTACTTCGTGGTGTCCACGACGAGATCCATATGAGTTGAAATCTCTTGGTTCTACGCCATTTTCACGTAAGTAAAGACCTGCTGGAGTCTTAAGACCGATTGAACCAGCTGGTGAAATGTGGTCAGTTGTTACTGAATCAGCGAATTTAGCAACTACGCGTAATTCGTTAAGTGGTTCAACTGTACCAGCTTCCGCTTTTAAGCCTTCGAAGAATGGTGGGTTTGCAATGTAAGTAGACTCGTCGTCCCAAGTGTATAATGGGTCGTTACCTACTTTAATTTCGTTCCAACGCTCATTGTTAGTGAAAACTGTGTTGTATTCTTTATTGAATAGAGCAGGTGTTACTGTAGCATTTACTACTTCTTTGATTTCGTCAGCTGTTGGCCAAATATCTGCAAGCATTACATCGTTACCATCTTTGTCTTGACCGATTGGTTGAGTAGCGAAATCGATATCAACAGTACCAGCTAGTGAGTAAGCAACTACTAATGGTGGTGAAGCTAGATAGTTACCTTTAACTAGTGGGTGGATACGTCCTTCGAAGTTACGGTTACCAGAAAGTACTGAAGTTACTAATAGATCTGAATCAGCGATTGCTTTTTCAAGCTCATCAGCTAATGGTCCAGAGTTTCCGATACATGTTGTACATCCGTAACCAACGATTTGATATCCTAATTGATCTAAGTAAGGTTGTAAACCAGAATCAGCTAGGTATCCTGTAACAACTTTTGAACCTGGTGCCAAAGATGTTTTTACGTAAGCTGGAACTGTTAAGCCTTTTTCAACAGCTTTCTTAGCTACTAAACCAGCACCTACTAATACGTAAGGGTTAGAAGTATTTGTACAGCTTGTAATTGCAGCGATTGCAATTGCACCTGTTTTCATTTGTACTTCAGATCCATCAGCTAATTGAACTGTGATTTCTTTTTCTTTATCTGCTGCATCAATACCAAATCCATGTGGACCTGCTGGTGCATTTAATGCATTATGGAATTGTTCTTTCATTTGTGATAAAGGAATTAAATCTTGTGGACGTTTAGGACCAGAAAGATTTGCTTCGATTGCTGAAAGATCAATTTCAACTACATCCGTGTAAATTGGATCTGCGCTATTTGCTGTTAAGAATAGTCCGTTCGCTTTGCAATATTCTTCTACAACTTTGATTTGTTCTTCGCTTCTACCAGTTAAACGCATGTATGCTAAAGCTTCTTCATCAACTGGGAAGAAACCACAAGTAGCACCATACTCAGGAGCCATGTTAGCTACTGTTGCACGGTCTGCTAGAGGTAGAGAAATTACGCCTGGTCCGAAGAACTCAACGAATTTGTTAACTACACCTTTAGCACGTAGTACTTGAGTTACTTTAAGAGCTAAGTCAGTAGCAGTTGCACCGCTTGGAAGTTGACCAACAAGTTTAACACCAATAACTTCAGGAACTGGGAAGTATGACGGTTGTCCTAGCATTCCTGCTTCTGCTTCGATACCACCAACACCCCATCCAAGTACACCAATACCATTAATCATTGTAGTATGTGAGTCAGTACCTACTAATGAGTCTGGGAATGTTTCTAAAGTACCATCTTCATTTTCAACTGCATGCACAACTGCTGCCAAGTATTCTAAGTTTACTTGGTGTACGATACCAGTTGCAGGTGGAACTGCACGGTAGTTATTAAATGATTTTTGAGCCCAGCTTAAGAATTGGTAACGCTCGTTGTTACGTTCAAATTCATAATCCATGTTCACTTTTAATGAATCTGCTGATCCTGCTTTATCAACTTGTACAGAGTGGTCGATAACAAGATCAACTGGGATTAATGGGTTGATTTCAGCAGGGTCTCCACCTAAATCAGCCATTGCTTTTCTCATTGATGCAAGGTCTACCACTGCTGGTACACCAGTGAAATCTTGTAAAATTACACGTGATGGTTTGAACGGAACATCGATATTTTGAAGTTCTTTTGTTCCCCATTTAGCTAAATTTTCAACATGTTCTTTTGTGATTACGCGTCCATCTTCTTGTCTTAATACTGATTCAAGAAGTACTTTAATTGAATAAGGTAATTTAGATACTGCCCCGATTCCTGCTTTTTCTAAAGCACTTAAACTATAATAGTTATACTTCTTACCATTTGCTTCAAAAGAAGAGCGTGCTTGAAAAGTGTCTTGTTTTGTCATTACAAATCCCCCTCTTTTTTCCCTTTATATAATGTAATGTAAAAATACTCATAAAGACTCAGCCTGACACAACTTAGAGTGCCAAACTCTTATCATCTTAACTATAAAGGAAAAAAACAATTATGTCGAAAAATTTGAAAACTTCCCCCGATTTAGTTTTCTGTCAAATTAAGTGTATAAAAAATTTTCATATAAGTAAATAACAAGAATGTTATTGCATGATATAAGTAAAACTTATCGTAAATCGCCATAATTGATAATGATTCTTAATTACACCGATTAAATCAACATTCAACATTACAAAAAACATATTAAGAATACATATAATACTATTTCCGAAAAATAATATGAGAGTAACCAATTATCTTTTTGTGAAAGATGAGGTGTTTAATAAATGGGTAAAAGAAAGGCGAATCATGTCAGACCCGGAGCAAACGCAGCTTCAGCTCAAGGCATGGGTGCAGGTTATAATGAAGAATTATCAAACGAGCCATTAACAACGATGCAAAGACAGAATAATAAGAAACGAAAAAAGAATCAATAATGCCATAAAAAGCGAAAGCACCTACTTAGCTCTTATGAAATCGAAAAGGATGCTGAATATCTCTTCAGCATCCTTCTTCATTGTTTACTCCAACATAAATCCTATTTTACCAATTTGCTCAGCTGTTTCAAGACGCTTAAAAGCATCTGCAAAATGCTCTAACGAATAAATTCCATCAAGCACTGGTTTTATTTGATGTTCTTCAATAAAATCTAACATTTCCTTATACTCTTCCGCACTGCCCATAGTTGATCCGACCATATTCAATTGGCCATAGAAAAAATCGCGAAGATTAATGGTGACTTCATCCCCTGCAGATGCACCAAAAGTTGCAATTAATCCACCTGGTCTAAGTTGCTGTAATGATTTATTAAACGTTGCAGCACCAACACATTCAATTACTACATCCATTTTTTCACCATTTAATGCTTCTGTCCAATCTCCGTTGCTATCTATTGCAAAGTCTGCACCAAGTTCAATTGCTTTTTGACGCTTTTCTTCAGAACGTGAAGTAACATAAACAGTCGCTCCCACTGCTTTTGCAAATTGTAATAAAAATGTTGCAACGCCACTTCCAATGCCAGGAATGAGTACCTTCATATTATGTCTCACATTTGCTCTAGTAAATAGTACACGATAAGCTGTTAATGCCGCCAAAGATAAAACACCAGCTTCTTCCCAACTTAAAAATGCTGGTTTTCGGTATACATTCTCAACAGGCACAACAATATGTTCTGCAAACGTTCCATGAAAAGGTAGACCGATGATTTCAAACCCAGCTGGTGAAGCGTCACTTTTTTCTGCCCATCCTAGACCTGGATTAATAATAACTTCTGAACCAATCTGATCAGCATCTACTCCGTCACCTACCGCATCAATTATCCCTGCACCATCTGAACCAATGATTAACGGTGCATCGGTCGCCTTGTGACGGTTCAAGACAAATAAATCACGATGATTCAATCCAGCTACCTTAATCCGAACTCTTACCTCTCCTGGACCTGGTTGAAATTCTTCGATTTCTTGAAACGATAATCCAGCAAAACCTTCTTTATTACTATGTACTAACGCCTTCATCCAAATCACTCCTATATAATACTATCCATACATTCGAAATAATTAGAAAACACCTAAAGTATACAATAAAAATTAGCTTGTATAAAACAAAAATGACAGAGGAATAGACCTCTGTCATTCTATCGATTTTATAAAATCTACAATTTCATCTAAATGTTAATGCTTATTTACCTCATCAACAATAGCCTTCAAATCAGTTTGAAACTTTTGTAATTGAATACGTTGATGATCAGTTGCTACTTCCATTGCATTTTCTATTTGTTGATAGGCTTCATTGATTTCATGCTTTAAGTGATTCAACTGATGCCCATAAGCACTTCCATCGTAATCTAAATTCTCAAAAACATCTATAACATCTTTCGTTCCTTCTTCTGCTTGCTGGAACGCCTGCTGTGGATTTTGATGATAAGGCATATTAACACATCTCCTTCAATGTATAATCAAGCTTATTTTCCTCAAAATTAAACAATTTATACATGGAATAAACGCTGTGCTATTCGCACATTTTAAACAAGAGAAGGAGGCGTTACAATGAATAAAAATGATGGTAAAGATATGAGAAAAAATGCTCCTAAAGGAGATCAATCTGGACAGCCCGCTCCTTTAAGTGGATCTCATAAAGTGAAGAATCGCAACCACAGCCGCCAAAAGAACCATGCTCACCATGACATGTAATATAAAGATGAAATAAATTGCATTTCAAAATTTGCTTTAATCATTCACTAGCAATACAAAAACGTAAGTCAATACTTTAGTACCTGATAGTAGCATTGCTTTCAGCAGTGCTACTTGAATGATTGCTTAATCTGATATTGATTTAGAATATTTTGACACCAATTCATTAGATTTTCATATGACTGATCGATCTCAGTATCACTTAAATTTGTTATCGTTTTTATATTTATTAACAGTTTCAATATTTCTTTATCTAATCCGCTAAGTTTATCCAATAGCTTATGTTTACTGTTAACATATTTTCCTGTTTCTAATCTGAACTTTGCTTGTAGAATAAAGAAGGCATTTTTTAATAATTTTTTTAAAGATTTTACATTGTTTTTGCCATAAATATAACTATGAGTTGACGCATGATACAAGTTTGCAGCACCTATCAAAACACTTTCTAAAATATCATGGTCCTTAATTTCAGGTATTAAATCAACCATACTTCCATGCAATGGTTTTGTATCATGGTAGAGTTGAAAAAGGTCATAGCGAGGCCAATCCATTAACTCATTCTTTCCACATATAAATCCACACGCTTTATGATGATAAGGCATGTCTGAAATCAATTTTTTATATAACTTTAAATCATCTACATGCAAATGATCTAAAACAACTACAATGTCGATGTCACTTTCAGTTGTAGCTTCACCACGTTGGTAACTACCTTGCAATCCAATAAACTGGATTCTATTTGAAAACACAATTAATAATTCTTTCTTCAGACTATTTGTCCATTTGACGATATCAAAATTAATAAAGTCCTCCATTTATTGATTCTCCTTAAGGTCAATATTTATATATACATACATTTCAGGTAAAAAAGCTATAAAAACTATTAATTTCTTGTTGTTCAATTGTCCTTACATCAAATAATAATGCCTCTGCTTGAACTCGAACTCAAAGCTGGATTACCATTTCACCACAGTTTATTTTTTAATTGTTCAGCATTATACTTTTCCGAAACAATTAACACAGCTTTTGATGATAACATCGATAACCGCAGCAGTACATTCAGATATTCGATTTATCACAGCACATAGAATCTTAGCTTTTCGCTCCAATTCCTTCTCGCTTACTAAAAGATCCCTAATATAGAGTATCACCTAATTCGTTGGAAAACATAGCATAAAAATAAGGAGGTAGATTTTGTGTGTTCGAGGACCTTTATTCAGTTGATGACTTTGAAAATTGGATTCAAAAATCCAGCGATGACCCTTTTACTAGCTTCTTAGATGAGATCATGTTTCCCTTATATAAGTACGAATATTACCACTGTTATATCGTAGAAGCATTTCTACCTAAACTTCAACCGGAAGAGATTTGTCTATCTTGTAAAAATAACGAATTATCAATCACTCTCCAGAAACCTGAAAACAATAAAGAGCGAAAAGTAAGTTTTCCTATAATAATAGATAATAAATCAATCCAATCCACCATCCAAGATGGTTTATTACAAATTGTCATTAAGAAATGATAAAATAATTCATTCAAACCTGCCTCTTTTTGCATGTAAGGCAGGGTTTTTCACGTTCCCTCTGCCATACCAATTGTCTAATGCTTCTTCATCAATCGTGCACCTTATCTTTATGATCTATATAAAGATAAAAAGGTTGTCCAGAATTGGTCAACCTCTTTTCTTTACATTTTATGATAATACAAACCTTGTCGTACTACCGCTTTGACTACCAATTACTTCAAGACGTGCATCCATTCGCTCTTTCAATTCTGGCACGTGCGAAATAATTCCTACTAAGCGACCAGTACTTTGAATTTCTAGTAATGCTTCAATTGCTTGATCTAATGATTCGGGATCAAGGGTTCCAAAACCTTCATCAATAAACATTGTTTCAAGTGAAATTCCACCCGCATTTTGTTGAACTACTGCTGCTAGCCCTAATGCAAGTGAAAGTGACGCCTTAAAGCTTTCACCACCACTTAATGTTTTTACATGTCTTTCCATACCCGTATATTGATCAAATACGGTTAATTCCAAACCACTTTGAACGTTTCGTCGAGTTGGATCGACCTTTCTTAATAATTGATAGCGGCCACTTGTCATCTTGGTTAAACGTTCATTAGCTTCTAGTAGAATATCATCTAAGAAAGCTGCTAAAACGTAGCGTTCAAATGTTATTCGGAATGGGTTTTGTCCTTTAGCCATATCTGCTAGATGCCCAATTGTAACGTATTTCAATTGCACTTCTTCTTGCTTCGCAATACTACTTGTAAGCTTACTAACAATTTTTTCATTTTGCTGAATTTGAAGTTGCATCTCAGTAACTTTCTTACGCACTTCCTTCATTTCTTCTCCCAAATGCTGTGCTTGTTGTTCTAGAGAGACAATATCAGGCATTTCAATTCCTTTTAACACATACTCTAAATTTGTTAATAAACTATCCACACGTTGGAAATCCTTCTCAAACGCTTCTATACTATTTTGGATTTGCAACATCTCAGTTTCAGATTTCTTCGCCTCTTTGTAAGACTGGTACGTCTCAAAACCTTGACTATTCATTTCTTGTTTAAATCGATCTCGCTCTTCATCCAATTCGATTTGTAATGATTTCATGCTGCTTTCGTTCGTTTCAATTGCACTTTTTAATTTAGCTTCTTCCGTTAACACTTGTTGAAGTGCTAATTGTTTCTCTTCTAGAAGACGTTGAAGTTCATTTCTTTTTTTGATTGCTTCATTTAATGACTGCTCAAATGCATGCTCTGAACGGATCTCTTCAGGTAATCTTTCTTTCATTCCTGCTAACTTCGCATTTAATTGAATATAACGCTCTTTGACATCATCTTCTTTACCTTTTATCATTTTGATGTTGTCATGAAGAAGAACAGTTTGATTTTTTATTTCTTGCAATTGCGTTTCTAATCGTGGTAATTCTTCTTTTTGCTTTTGTAATTGAGACAATGTTTCTGAGGTGTTCTTCAAATGCAAATTAATTTGTAGTAACACTGTTTGGAAATCATCTCTTTCAAAAAACGATAGCTTAGATTGTAAAACATCTTCTTGCTTTTCGATACTTGTTTGAAGATTTTCAAGTTGTACTTGTAAACGATACAATTCTTGCTGCAACACTTGTGTTTGTTTATCTAATTTCAAGCATTTGTTTTTCTGCTTCTCATACTCTTTTGGAGATGAAACACCAGATTCTTGCATATGTGTAGCTGGGTTAGGATGAGATGTAGATCCACATACTGAACAAGGATGTCCTTCCTGTAATTCAGCTGCTAAAATTAGCGCATGAGATTGTAACAAAGCTTCTTCCATACCCATTAATAATTTGTTTTCCTGTTGAAATAATTCTTCTACAGCACTTAATTCCATTTTCTTTTCCTTACAAGCTTTCTCAACTTGTAGGATTTCAGCATGTGTATGCTTAAATTCCTTTAATAGCTGCAGTGTACCTTCGAACTTCTCATATTCATGGGATGTTTCTCCGTAAAGCACCGTTGCTTTTTGAGCTCCCGTAATTCGTTCTTCTATTTGTTTAGTAAGTCGCTCCGTTTGCTCTACTTGTTGTTCCATGGAAAGACGACTCGTTTGTTTCTCTTTCCATTGCTTTTCATGATCTATTACTTCTTTTTGTACACTAGCGAACGCAAGCACATCTTTTTGCAAAGCTTGTAGACTAACTACTTTTGCGGCCGCTTTTTCTCTTAAAGTTGTTTTATTTGCTTCTGTTGTATACTCTTCTTGACACTGTTGTTTCTTTTGTTCAAGCACAACTGCACCTTGCTTTAGAGAGTTAACATGTTCTTTTGTTTCCGTTAATCGCTTTCCTACGCGTAAATAAGAATGTTCTTGCTTCTCCAAATTACTAGCTTTTTCTGCGGCTTGTAATTCTTCTTTCTTGGCAGCGATTGTTTCTTTATTAGCTTCTAATCTTTGTTTATCTAATGTTAATTTGTTTTTTTCTTCAAATTTCGCTAGGAGCTCCTTACCCTGGAAAATCTCTTTCTGCAAAGCTTTTTCCCATGCTTCTTTAAGCTTATAATCATTTTGAAGCTTTTCCGTTTCTTCTCTACCTTGCTTCAATTCTTCTTCAAGAAGCTCAACAATTCGCTGTGGCGATTCATTCTTTATGTCTTCTTCTTGATTCCATTCAATGCTTGAAATGAGCGTATTCATTTCCATTTGGATGAGTTCTTCTTCTTTTTTAATTGTACTTGCTTCTTCTTTTAGCTTCTCTTCAATTCTTTTATAGATTTGTGTGTGAAACAGCTTTTGGAGAATCACTTCTTTATCCTTACTTTCAGAAACAAGTAACTTCTTGAAATCACCTTGTGGAATCATTAATATTTGCTTAAACTGCGTCGCATCTAATCCGATGATTTCTTTAATTTTTTCATCAACATCTCTAACATTGGCTGCAAGAATCTCCTTGCCATCTTTTGAAATTTCATATAGTTCCGCTTTCGCGTTTGAAGTCGTAAAACCTTCGCCGGATTTTTTCTTTCTCTCTTGCATTGGAGAACGCCAAATATAATACGTTTTATCTCGCAATTTGAACTTCAATGATACTTCTGTTGCCAGATCAGCATGAGCAAAATGACTTCTTAAATCTGGCCCATTTCGTTCTTCTCCACTTGCTTTCCCATAAATTGCAAAACTAATTCCATCAAAGATTGTTGTTTTTCCTGCTCCAGTCTTTCCTGAAATTACGAACATATTTCGATTTCCTAGTTTCGTAAAATCAATTTCCTCTTTGTCTGCATAGGGACCAAAGGCTTGTAGTATTAGTTGTAACGGTCTCATACTACCTCTCCACCTCTTTTTTCACTGACTCTATAATATGTTTCATTATTTCATGCTTTTGTTCATCAAATTTCCGTTCAGTCATTTGCTCATAGAAACTTTCAAATAATTGTATTTCGGATTTATTTTCATCCTTCGCTACAGTATAACTTTGCTTATTTTTTAAATCTGTTAAATCCCATTTACGTTCCAAATGAAGAACGTAAGGATAGACTTGTCGAAGTTTATGAATAGGATCAAGAATTGTACCTTCATCCAATAAGGTAATTTTTAAAAAGTCATTCGTGTTTTGTTGTTTGTAGAAATTCGAGTTCATTAAATCATTAAAATAACCGGTCAATTCTCGCATATCTTGTTTTGGAGTTAAAGATCGCTTTCTTAAATTGAAAGTGCCATCCGGTTGCATTTCTACAATATTGATGGACTTCTTCTGGTTCACTTCAGAAAACGAATATTTCATTAATGAACCTGAATAGTGAATAGTTGGATGTTTTATCGCATCTGGACTATGCAGATGACCTAATGCAGTGTAAGAAAATGGAGTATATAATTCACTTCCTACACAACCTGATCCCCCAACTGAAAGGGTTCGTTCAGAATCGGTAGTTTCACCACCAATAACGAAAGAATGACCAACCAATACATTTGGCTCATCTTTATTCAACTTTTCTTCAATCTTAGCAAAAATTGCAGTCATAGCCTCTTGATGCGAATGTATCGATTCGTCATTGTATAATTGTCTAACTACACCTGGTTCCACATAAGGGACACAATAGAAATTAACTCCTTTGATTGTTACCGGCTCAATTTCTTCTGTTATTTTCCCATGAATATGAAGATCGCTATGTTTATACCATGAAGTTCCAAAAGATAAGCGTTCCGCGCTATCATGATTCCCAGTTATAGCTACAAGTGGTATTTTCAATGTTATATTTATATGAAAGAAAACTTCATCTAATAGTTCAACTGCTTCTGTAGGGGGAACAGAACGATCGTATAAATCCCCAGCGATAATAACTGCATCTGGCTGTTCTTCCTCTACTACTTTCACAAATTCTTGAAGTATATATCTTTGGTTCTCTGTCATGTATATACCATGAACGATTTTTCCTAGATGCCAATCGGCTGTATGTATGAATTTCAAATTCATCCCTCATTTCTAGTTCTTGCTACACAATATTATAACAGATAGCTATGAATCAAAAGCGATGGAACGTAGAAATTCCATTTTGGTTGAATAATGAAATATTCAAATTTATGTGGAAGATAAGTTTCACTAGAAGAGCATGAGAGAATACTAGAACTAGTTGTTCTCGAAAGCGCTATTCACTTTCCAAAAGCTATAAGTACCTAACGTAAAGTATTAGTTTGACAAAAAGAAAAAACTGTCTCAAAAAATTCGATTGAGACAGTTTCATTAAGTAATAATACATATGATATCTATCAAAACTTCAACATGTTTCTAATCAAACAAATGTTGATAGATTTTTATATCAATTTTATTTTCTAGTAATTTTTTCCGTAAAAATTTATGATCTCGTTTAGGGCTTGCCATTATGTATCCTCTTATAATTAAATCTTCATCAATGAGCTTTACTTTCTCCTCTAATGCAAGCTCACCAATTTTCCCAGCAATTTTTTGCCTTGCCACATCACGAAACAATTCAGGTACTGGACTAACTAAATCATCCAATAAATCTCTAGTATCCTGTGTCCATAAAGATCTCGATTCTTTCACATAATACTCTTCCCAATCCATGTCAGATAGACCGTCTTGTTTAGGCATTCTTTTCAAGAATTTTCTGAACATGAAGAATCCACCAATTGCAAAGGAACCTAGTAACAATGCGACCCATATTAAAATAAACCATAAAAACCAGCCACTTAACATCGATATACCCTCCCGTTCCCCTTGTACGATATCAACACTATTATAATAAGGAGCGTAGCCTATAGCAAGAATTATCCTCAAAGTGGTAAATCTAACATAATAAGGATATAAATTTTCTTTCTTTTAATTTGTGAAGAAAATAAGAAAAATTTTATTGTCAACTGTGGACATTATTTGTATAATTAAAAACGTTGTCATACGGGGTTGGAAGGGACGTGGTGTCCTATGATCTTCAAAATCATCTGAGAGGCGCATGTCGTCTCTAGTGGGTTCGATTCCCACACAGTCCCACCATTTAATCCTAAAAGTTATTAAATTATTTCCCAAAGAGTACTGACCTCTATATCGCCATTTAGAGGTCAGTATTTTTCGTTTATAGCGAAAAATGAAAAGTGTAACAAAAGATTTGTAGACTCCCCCTCCCATATCAGTACTTATTTAACAGCAAATCCATTAAATCCACATTGAATCCTGTACGTAGAAGATTATTTGGATACTAAAAACTTTATCGATAAATTCCCACATACAAAAAGCACCCTCTTAAGGTGCTTTAACTACCATACTATTCAACATTGTATTCTGTACTTTCTTATATTGAATATACATCGCTATACGCCAAGGTACAATCATACCAAACGCAAGGATCCAAAACATACCGCTTAATTCTCCAACATCAATAGAGCTACTCAATACAAGTTTTCCTACTAAACGAATGATTACTAGAGCAATTAATATAAATGCAAATGCTTTAGAACGCTTTAAATATATATCATTATCTCTTATTTCAAAAGTAGATGTTTTAATTAAAAATATAGAAAAAAACATCCCTACACATAATGCTTCAAAAAATTCTAAAGAAGTTACGCGAAAGAAAGGAAAAATAAACATTAGAGCACCAGTACTCATGAATATAGGCGGTAGTATAATTTTTTTAGTACTTACAGGTTTAAGAGAAGCTTTCATTCTTATGAATAAAACACCTATAGCCATTAATACAGCTATTCCCGCTGAAATATAAATCAAAATACATCATTCCTTTTCATGGGATTGCAAAAACGATTTTCATTTATTGTAAACAAAATAAGCTAAAAAATCTCTAAAAACGAATAACTATTTACAATATTTTCATCATGTTAATTTGCCTTATTATATTACCAATTTATATAGTGAAAATCAAAAAACCTGTTCGAGCTGAACAGGTTAATCCTATTTTATCTTAAAATACGATTGATTGCATCATTTACTCTTATTTCATCAAATGGTTTAACAATGAAATCCTTTGCTCCAGCTTCAATGGCTTCTACAACCATTTTCTGTTGCCCCATTGCTGAACACATGATAATTTTTGCATCTGGATAATCTTGTTTTATAATTCTTACAGCTTCCAGTCCACTCATTACCGGCATTGTTATATCCATTGTAACTAAATCAGGTTGGTGTTTTTTATATAATTCAACTGCTTGTTGACCATTCTCACCTTCCCCGACGATTTCATGATTAGCTTTTACCAAGATGCTAGATAAAGTTAGTCGCATAAACTTAGCATCATCTACAATCAAAATTCTAGCCAATGTTGGACCTCCTTGCCATCAACAACGAGTAATTAAATCGTTATGTACTAAAAACGCAGTGCAACTATACGTTGCCTTTCTAATTAGTATACTATAAAAAACTTCTAATCTAGAAAAAATTTGAAAAATATATTAAATATACTTTTCATTTTTTCTAGATTGTATTGAAAAAACACGTTAAAATCC
>NZ_JBALMO010000151.1:0-7741 GCF_036963345.1 Bacillus sp. JJ722 | reverse complement strand
AGGACTTAACCACAATTTTGTTTGGAAAAACACTTCTGTTATCTAGTTTTGAGAGAGTGAAAAAATCTCTTGAAAAATCATGAGAATATATTATAATAGTATATGTCTTTGATGATTCGTCTGCTTTCGAAAGAGACAGACAGCAATCTTCTATCTGGTAATGATGGCGAAGAGGTCACACCCGTTCCCATTCCGAACACGGAAGTTAAGCTCTTCTGCGCCGATGGTAGTTGGGGGTTTCCCCCTGTGAGAGTAGGACATTGCCAGGTTCTTATTGATCCGCAGTAGCTCAGTGGTAGAGCACTCGGCTGTTAACCGAGCGGTCGTAGGTTCGAATCCTACCTGCGGAGCCATAATACGGAGAGCTGTCCGAGAGGCCGAAGGAGCACGATTGGAAATCGTGTAGACGGTTAACCACTGTCTCAAGGGTTCAAATCCCTTGCTCTCCGCCATTTAACTTTCTAAAACAATCTGGCCCGTTGGTCAAGCGGTTAAGACACCGCCCTTTCACGGCGGTAACACGGGTTCGAATCCCGTACGGGTCACCAATTATTTTATCTTATGGAGGATTAGCTCAGCTGGGAGAGCACCTGCCTTACAAGCAGGGGGTCGGCGGTTCGATCCCGTCATCCTCCACCATATATTATCGTCGCGGGGTGGAGCAGTTCGGTAGCTCGTCGGGCTCATAACCCGAAGGTCGCAGGTTCAAATCCTGTCCCCGCAATATTAAGTGGTCCCGTGGTGTAGCGGTTAACATGCCTGCCTGTCACGCAGGAGATCGCGGGTTCGATTCCCGTCGGGACCGCCATTTATTACATAGTTTTGGCTCAGTAGCTCAGTCGGTAGAGCAAAGGACTGAAAATCCTTGTGTCGGCGGTTCGATTCCGTCCTGAGCCACCATTTGCCGGTGTAGCTCAGTTGGTAGAGCAACTGACTTGTAATCAGTAGGTCGAGGGTTCGACTCCTTTCGCCGGCATATTTTCTATCATTACATAGTGGAGGGGTAGCGAAGTGGCTAAACGCGGCGGACTGTAAATCCGCTCCTTAGGGTTCGGCAGTTCGAATCTGCCCCCCTCCACCATTTTTTCCTTTAATAGGGGCATAGTTTAAAGGTAGAACTACGGTCTCCAAAACCGTCAGTGTGGGTTCGATTCCTACTGCCCCTGCCAATATTATATTTTCACTATAGTGGCGATTGTGGCGAAGTGGTTAACGCACCTGATTGTGGTTCAGGCATTCGTGGGTTCGATTCCCATCAGTCGCCCCTTTTTAATCATAAATAAGTGATACACAACATATATTTATAATAGATGGGCTATAGCCAAGCGGTAAGGCAACGGATTTTGATTCCGTCATGCGAAGGTTCGAATCCTTCTAGCCCAGCCATTTTTGCGGAAGTAGTTCAGTGGTAGAATACAACCTTGCCAAGGTTGGGGTCGCGGGTTCGAATCCCGTCTTCCGCTCCATCTATATATATCGGCGGCATAGCCAAGTGGTAAGGCCAAGGTCTGCAAAACCTTTATCCACCGGTTCGAATCCGGTTGCCGCCTCCAAATTTGCCGGTGTGGCGGAATTGGCAGACGCGCACGACTCAAAATCGTGTTCCGTAAGGAGTGTCGGTTCGACCCCGACCACCGGTATCTTATTACGAACAATCAAATACGATAATATCAACGTTCTCTGTACGATAGAGGACGTTTTTTGTTTGCGTAAAACTATACGACCCCTTTAAAAATATCGTACGCGGTCAATCGTGTGCACTGTCGCTTGTAAATCGAAATTAGGAGCGATAACAATGGCGCGTAGAAATAATAATCTTAACCCCACCGAAATTAATGTCGTTGCAACCGACGTTATCCCCGACAAGTTAGAATTTGAGGATTTACTTAAGTATTTCCTTGAAGACGCAAACTTGCGCAATTTAAGACCTCATACAATCACATACTATTCCAATGAATTAATATCGTTTAGAAAGACGTTGGACGAGCTAGGCATTGAAACGCAGCCCTCTTCGATAACAATAGACGATATAGAAGAAGTCATATTACATATGAAGGACGTAAAGCAATCTAAGATTGGCGCGATAAATACGAGACTACGTGCCGTACGTGCTTTCTTTAACTTTGCGTACAAACGTAATTATATCAGCGTCAATCCGTGCGTATCTCTAAAACTATTACGCGATAGAAGGCAAGTAGTAGAAACGTTTTCGCGCGATCAACTTAATAAGATACTTAAGGCGCCCGACTTGCGTACTTTTGTAGGTGTTCGCGATTATACCTGGATGTTACTTCTCTTAGAGACTGGCGTTAGGGTTTCGGAGCTCGTCGGAATTGAAGTGGCTGATATTCGTTGGGAAGATTCGATGATTCTCATACGGAAAACGAAAGGGCATCGCGAAAGGTTAGTACCATTTCAGGCGAAGATGAAAGCGCAGCTTAAAAAGTACCTTAAGATACGGGGAACTTGCGAAACAGACGCGCTATTTGTGACTTTAGATAGCACGCCGTTATCTAAACGGCAAATACAAAATCGACTATCAGCATACGGAGAAGAGGCGAAGATAAAAAACGTTAGATGCAGTCCACATACATTCCGTCATACTTTCGCGAAACTTTGCGTAAAGCAGGGCGCAGGCATATTCGAATTACAACAAATCCTCGGACATACTTCGATGGAAATGGTTCGAATCTACGTTAATTTATTTAGTGATGACGTAAAGGACAAGCATAAGGAGTTTTCTCCGTTAAAGTATCTATAATAATACAAAATAAAAGAGCGCCGATTGTTGGAAGCAATCGAACGCCCTACCACTTAGTCATGCCTATGACTTAAATACAACTGAATAGGAATTAACCTATCAATCCCTTTAATTATAAAATTTTTGAAAATAAAATTCAAGGGTCTAGTTTATTATTGTCTTTTTTAGGTAATTCCCTTGTGAGTAGCCGTTAAGCACAAGTAAATAAATTACGTCAGGTATTGATCCAGCCGTCGCGATAAATGGATATAGGTAACATATGAGCATTGCCCTATTTATGCTTGTTACTGAATGGTGCGAACGACCATTAACGGTTCGGTGGATTGATAGGGGCGTAATGCCCGCAAGATGATTCGAAAGTAACCAGTTGTACCTTACGGAGTCCCGATAACAAAGGGTAACGGATTAAGTATTGGACAAGCCAACGCGTAACAATACGGGCTGAGTGAAACTGTATGGGCTATCTCTGACAGTAGGATCATTGGTTTAATTACCACGACAAATAGGGTGTTACAAATACGGATTCCATAACCCGATATACAAAAGTGCAGTTGCTTGTCTATGTTCACTCGATATTTTTTGTCGGTTGAATGTAGGCAACAACTATGCCCAAAGCCGTTGTCCATACCACTCAACCAAAAGTAAAAGTTTCGATACAGTAAGTCAAGCTTTTGTTGCTAATTACATACCGAAATAATCATCCGGAACACTTTCACCGATTTCCTTCAGTGCTTTTTTAATCTTACTAACAGTTTCATACTTCGGTACATAATCACAATCGTTACACAATCGCGAAATAGTACGTCTACTTAATCCTGATAATTGTTCAACTTCAAACTGCGATATTTCTTTACGATCAATCCACCTACCAAATTTAGTTCGTTTTTTACCGAGTCCAAATAACGAAAACATGGACAAACCTCCTTTTAAGACAAGGCTCGTCAAGTTCGATACTTTTTATACATAAATTAAAAAAGTAACATAACGGACAAGCAGCGCACCATACCTTTATTCCATAGAGCATTCCGTTCAAATATTCCGTTTAAATTGCTGTCACGGAAAAAGATACGGAATAGTAAAAAGCTAGATATCGCGAGGGTTAGGTTCAATATAAAACCTTCCGTTTAAGTGGAACTATTTCTTCGAAATAAGGGGCGGTGTTGCGTGTATGTTATTGGAGCTTTTAAGTAGTACGGTTGCAGCTGGAGTTACGGCTTGGGCTACGCTTCATGTACGAGGCTCGACGGACGAGTGTCGTAAGATTGCACAAATATGTTACCTCGCAGGACTATCCGATAAGGACGACGGCAAAGCTAAACCATTACGTCCATTACGTAGATCAAAGCGCGATTGGGGCATGGAGTACGTTTATAAGTTCCCATTAGGCTTAAGTTTTGACGACTTTAAGTGTAAATTAGGGGCGCTATCTGACGGCTTAAATAGTCGCCAGTACGTAGACATTAAGTCATTTCTTCGCGAGGTATCTAAGCTACAATTCAACGGAAAATGGGTGGCAGAAGTCCGCCAGCTATTAAAGGATAAGCGAGGCGTGCGTAAGACTATTGAACTGGACTATGACGGTGCTTTAATTGTTCGCGTATATGATTCAGTGCTAACGGATCGCTTCGATTATGGCGCAAGTTTGTTCGATAAGCTGAACGGTTGGGAGATACCTGTCGGTACAACGCTAACGAAATTAATTAAACATGACTTCGATAAGCACGCTCATGTAGTTGTCGCGGGAATGACCGATTACGGTAAGTCCGTTTTCCTAAAGAATATCATAACAACGTTAGTAGCTCGTCAAACAAAGCATTTAAAGCTATTTCTCGTAGATTTAAAGGGAGGGCTTTGTTTCAATCGTTTTCGCGGACTGGAACAAGTGCATGGCGTCGCTAAGAACGCAGATGAGGCGCGTAAGATATTAACGGAAGCACAGTTGCGAATGGAGAAAGTAATGCAATACCTCTTATTAAACGGTTTTGAGGACGTAAAGGAAGCCGGAATAAATGAAAGATTCTTTGTAGTAATCGACGAAAGTGCCGATATTGCCAGCGATACAATTTGCCAAGAAATCATAACCGATATTGCAAGGCGTGGCAGGGCGGCAGGCTTTCGTTTAGTGCTCGCGACACAATATCCGACCAATGAAACGCTTAAATCTCAAGTCCGGCAAAATATATCGGCGCAAATATGCTTCAAGTTGAAAACGGAAATAGCTAGTCGTGCGGTGCTAGACGAAGGTGGCGCAGAAAAATTGCCTCTTATTCAAGGGCGCGCGATATATAGGACTGATAGAAAAGTGATCGTACAAACTCCGTATATAAGTAACTCGTTTATTGACGAAACCATCAAGCCTCATGTAACGATTCGTAGTCGAAGGGAGGGCGGATTTAATGAAAAAGCAGCAACGTCAGGAGAACATCGCCTTGTCATTGAAGAAGCTTAGTTTTTTAAGTCGTAGCCAGCTCCAAATACTACACAGACTCGGAGGCGAGCGTAATGCTAATCGTATACTTGGAGATATGAGCCAGTACTTAAATTCGGTACGACTGCACGAGAAAGTCTACTATTTGAACTCGGAGGGACGCGCGCTAGTTGGTTGCGAGAAGGTATTTAAGAAAACGGGACAGATACGTCACTACTTACTACGTAATGCCTTGTATATCGCGTATGGATGCCCGTCTACTTGGCGAAATGAAGTTAAGCTCAGCGTGCCTAATGAGGTTACGGTAATACCCGACGCTCTATTCGAAAGTGATGGACGTTATGTAATAGTAGAAGTAGATTGCACGCAAAAGATGGCCGTTAATCGCGAGAAGGTAAGAAGGTACCGCCAGTTGATCGCACTCAACGTATTTAAAAAGCCACCTGCGTTCATTTGGATAACGGAAACAGATTATAGGCAAAAGCAGTTGACGAAGCTCTGCGAAGGTTTGCAAGTACGTGTTCATTTGGCGAAGGATTTTAACTTATAGGAGGCGGTTTGTGTGTTCGGAAGGAAAACGGAAGTTATGACGATTAAAGAGTTTATGGCGGGGAAAGAAAGGGCGTCAATTGTGAGGTTCAACGTGAACTTCACCAAACCATTAATCACACGAAAGCAGGCGACTAAATTACTCGTAGTCACTGGCGCTACTCTACTTTCGTTAGGCTTTGGCGATGTTAGTTTCGCAGCAGCAGGCGCAGTCAATGCAGCGATAACCGAGCGCGTCGTCAATGCGTTTGATCCTCTTATCGCGTTAGTGCAGGCGTTAAGCTATCCGATAGGACTTACGGTTATGCTTTGCGGAGGAATTTTCCTTATGCTCGGTAACGCGGACAGAGGGCTGACGATGATACAGCGTGCGGGCGCGGGGTATATCGCGGTTCAATTGCTGCCGTTACTTATGGATTTACTCGTGGAAATTGCGAAGGCGTTGTGAGGCGGGCTAAGTTTAACTTAGGGCGAATTTTCAATCGGGGCATTTTCCCCAGTTGAAAAACAAAAAGGCGTACCGTCATTGGTCGCCTTCTTTTTCGTATATAAATTCGATTATGTCGTCAATCTTGTATGTTTTATTAATACCCTTCTTGATAGCTACGTCGTTTATAACTTTTAATAATGCCTCGATAGTCGCTAACTCTAGACGCTTAGTCTTTCCGTTATATAAATCTTGTACTGTCGCAGGTCTGATTTTCGCTTCTACAGCTAGATTGTTACGCGTAATATCTAGTTCTGATAATACCTCATCTAATTTAAAGTTAAAGTTTAATTCAGTCATGTTGATCGCCCCGTTCATTATATTTATCACTATTATATATTCTTTTACGTCTCAAGTCATACTTTTAATTAAAATAATTATCATTTTTTACAAATAACTATTGACGTACTACTCCAGAAGTTATATTATAAGTACAAGAGTTACACTTCAGAAGTTAAACTTCAAAAAAGTAAACTTAGGAGGAGTTTTAATATGAGAGCGAAAGAAGTTTTTATAATTTATATTGGGGATGGCAAGGTATTCCCTAGCGAAATCCAGCGAGGCGCCTTAATAGGAAATAGCACTGTTTTCGTGTTGGACGATGAAGGCGCATCATTGTTTACCTGCGAGCCTACAGTAAGTGACCGCCACGTTATCGTTGACTTGGATAATGATAGCTACGATGTGTTAGACGGCAATGAAGAACTGATTCTCGATATTATGTGTGGAACGGATAAGTGGGGCGTACGTTTACGGTAATCTCAATCACGAAAGGTGGATGATTTATTATGGATCACGCAATTAACGCATTAATGCCGTTTTATGAAATCGAACTTGAGTATGTCGCAGAGGAACTTAGTAGCGGGCAGTACGCGAAACTAAGCGAATGCCCGTCGTACCAATCAGCTAAGGCGCTGTTAGACGCGATAAGACGTATGGAACGTTATTACTACGGCGAGGCAAAAACGATGAGTATTCGAGATGAAATGGAATGGCGCCAATGAAACTCGAGCGTAAGGACGTAATCTTCATCGACGCACGCGATCCGGACTACGAGCCGGAAGTTACTCGCGATGTAATGGTTATAAACGGCACAATAACGTTAGAAATATACGACGACGGCGGAGGTTACTTCGAGTGGGTGTTTCGTGAGATAACTGGCGAATCTGACGGAATAACTGAGGTTAATATGGACGGCGGCAAACGTTCATGTTTCACGGCAAACCTCGGCGGCAATGCTGGCATCGTTGCTGAAATTTTAAAAATGTCCGTTTTAGATTTCGCGAAACTAATGATGGAAAATGGGAGGGGCCCGAAATGAATTTACTGGACGTGCAAGTTACGCTAGAAGGTCCGACGCTTTGGTTTGTCGCGATATGTACAATTTACGCGATATTCAAACTGTCGACAATCAGCGCAAAATAAAAGCCCATCCAATGTAGTACGGCAATGCTACGGACAGACGATTCTTAGAAAATTAAGTTAATTATATTATAACGTAGGGAAGGCTCTTAGG
>NZ_JBALMO010000150.1:7196-8009 GCF_036963345.1 Bacillus sp. JJ722 | reverse complement strand
TATGTATGTAATTATCGTAAATTTATAGGAGGAAAATATTCCAAATTGGTTAAATAACACCTTATACGTTATTGTCTTAATCGTTAGTATGGGATGTGTAAGTCATAAATTTGAATGGAAATCAAATAAACAGGTAGAAGAAAGCTAATTTTACTTTCTAGTTGGTTATAATAGCATCAGTGTATAGGATAAGATGAATCTATTTTTGATTCGTCTTTTTTATTTTTCAGAAAATTAATATTAAGACATAGTTTGATTCGTGTAAATATCTTTGTCTACTAGAATATAGTCAACGTCTAAGTCCTGTATAAACAAACTTAACTGTTTTCATTGGTGTCAATCCTTTACTATCGCAATTGTTAAATAAAAATTACCATTATTCATTCATAGTACAAGATGTGATAAAAAATAGCTGGCCGAGATCAATAAATAAACAACCCTTCAAAATAAATAGGCTTTTGAATCTGTAGCAATACCCACCTAGTATACATATTTTGTTGAAGAGAGTAATTGAAATAATGATGAATTTATCACATATATATATTCATTTACTCTTCCATGTTGTTTATAGACACATATTAATTCTTTAGTGGAGGTTAACAAAATGAATGATTTTCACAATCAACTTCAAATGTTGAATGTTAGCGATTTTCAAACGACACAGGCAATACCGTGGGATCAAAGCCAGTATTCAATGGATGACACTCGACTTATTGGTGGTTTTGGTTTTGGTCGCTGTTTTGGTGTTGGTTTTGGTTGTTTCGGTTTCGGTTGTTTTGGCTTTGGCTGTTTTGGTTGTGGGGGCTTTGGCCG